>JANMGF010001395.1:0-5919 GCA_031374535.1 Polyangium sp. (in: bacteria) | reverse complement strand
CCTCGGCCTCGATAAAGAAGGAGGCGTCGCGCCCGTCGCAACCAGGGCAGGTATTGTCTTCCAGGTGGGGCTTCGTCTCGGGGCTCTCGTGTGTGGGGGTCATCGTCGTGTCCTTCACGGAAAAACGCGGGGCAAAAGTAGCCAGATCGCAGGACCTCCGCAAAGACAGGCGAGGTCGACGAGGGCCAGCACGGGCGCGAGGGGCGAGCGGCGCGCGTCCTCGTCATGCGCGAGTTCGTAAGCACCGACGACGCCGTAAAGCGTGACGGCGCGGCCGAAGGCGACGAGCGAGAGCGTCTCAGCGTCCGCGAGGGCGAGCGAAAGCGCGGGCACCTTGAGCAGGATCACGTGGGCGAAAACCACACGCAGACCGGGGGATACAAATCGCCTGCGCGTGCTGTAGGCACCGAATGAAAGGACGACGGCGACGAAGAAAGGCGCGAGGGCGCCGCCGAAGACGCCAATCGTGGTGCCGGTGAACAGGAGCCCGAGGAGCGTCATCCGAAAAGGTTCGTCCGCGGAGGAAAGGCGGCAAAGCACACGCATGGGGTGGTGACGGCGATCGTGTCCGAGGTCCTCGACGTCGTCCCACAATCGAAAAACGACGATGCCAAGGAAGGCAATCGTGGTCCGGACGAGCGTTTGTCGGGTCCCGCCGGCGAGCGTCATGAAAAACGCGAGCGGCGCGAGCAGGATCGACGACGCGATCACGCGCTCGCGGAGCCATGCCCCGAGCCACGGAGACGCGTCAGCCGAACCGGACATCCCCAGCGTCTCCATCGACGACGATGTCGCGTCCGTGGGTGATACGCGTGGTGGCTTCGGGGACACCCACCACCGAAGGAATGCCAAGCTCCCGCGCGAGGATCGAGCCGTGCGAGAGCATGCCGCCGCGCTCGAGGACGAGGCCCTTCACGAGGAAAAACAGCGGGGCCCAGCCAGGATCGGTCTGCCGGGCGACGAGCACATCGCCGGGCACGAGTTTGCCCGCATCGGCGAGCCCCCCGAGCACCGCAGCACGCCCCGCGATACGGCCTCCGCTGGCAGGTACGCCGCGAAGAACACCGGCGTCATCGAAGGGCACGTCGGGCGAAGGAAGGGCAGAGGTTTCGGCGGCGGAGGGCGTGACGAACGCGCCCGCGGCGAGCGTGAACACGTCGGGCAGATCGAGCGCCGAGAGGGTCGCATGTTCGGCGCGGCGCGAGGCGACGAGGACACGCACATCGCCGGGGAAAACGCGCCCCGCCGCGAGATCCGAGAGCTCGCCTGCACGAAGGAAAAACACGTCGTCGACAGCGGAAGTGGAGCCTGCCTCGACGAGCCGTCGGCCAAGGGCGAGCGCGACGCCGCGCAGGCGCGTGTAGAGCAAAGCCTGCCGGAACCGCGCGCGTTCGCGGAGCTTCACCGAGGTCTGCGTCGCGCGCACGAGGGCATCGAAGAGCGGTCGCAGCGGCCTTCGGGTTCCACGCAGCCGATCGCGGAGCCGCGTGGTCTCGCGCTCGCGTTCGGCGCACTGTCGCTCGAAGGCACGCACGGGGCTCTCGACGTCGGTATCGCCAGCCGCGTCGACATACCGCGCGAGCAACGGCAAGAGGCGGTCGGGCTCCTCCGCGAGCGAGGGCTCGGTGAGAAGAAGCTCGCCCGAGCCACGGAAACCGAAACGATCGAGCCAGTCGTCGACACGGGCGCCGATCTCGGGCGCGAGGGCGCCACGAAACACGGCGAAGCTCCCGCCGCATGAAACGAGCGATTCACGCGCGGGGCGGTCTCCACGAACGGCAACCGCGAGATCCCAGAGCGCACGCAAGGACCAGGCGCCGGCGACGTCGAGCCCCTTGAGAAGCGCATGGTGGCGCGCCGCGGGGTCCTCGGCGCCGTGGGAAGGCGCGTGTTCGTCGTCGGGATCGATCACGCGCAAAAGCGTCTGCAAGGCCCGGTACGTGACGGCGGCGGCGCAGTCGGCGAGCGAGGCGTCGATCCAGCGCCGGAGCCGCACGTCGAGGATCGCTTCGATCCCTTCGCCGAGCTCGCGTGTCGTCATCGTGGGGATCACGCGTGGATGAAAACGCGCGGCGACGTCGTCCACGACGCGCTCGAAGCGGCCCACGCGGGCCGGCAGATCGCGGTACGCGCGCGCCACATGAACGAGCACGCGCCCGAGCGCCGTGATCTCGTCCATGACGCGTCGTCCCTCGGGGGACGAGGACCCTGCGCCGACGAAGACGTCGAAGCTGTCGACGAGCCAGTCGCCGAACGGCATGAGCCGCAGGACCGCGTGGATGTGCGAGAGGTTGTAGTAAAGCCGCGCGCCGTGCGCGTCGACGATGCCGCGGAAGGCCTCGTCGTGGGCCGCGATGCGCGCGTCTTCGATACCGAACTCGCGCGCCAGGTTGCGGAAGTATGCGTCGTAGCCGGCGCGCGCGAACGAGACGAGGAGCGGCGTCACGGGGGTCGGGAAGTTCTCGCTGATGTTCGCGTTCGACCAGAGGAACGTGCGGCGATCCGTCACGGGCCGCGCCTGCACGATCCAGAGCGCGCCTTCGCCGTCGACGGTCCACTCGACGTCGAGCGAAAGGCCACGACGCCGCTCGAGCGTGGTCGCGTGTTTCACGAGCGCCTGGGCGACGTCGTTCGCGAGCGGGAAAGGGCTTCCGTCCTCCGGCAAACGCTCGACGTGGGCGGCGCGCCTCGCGCCCATGCGGCGATCGAGGCGGAAAGCGCCCGGCGTGATCGCGCCGTCGACGAGCGCTTGGCCAAACCCACGGCACCACTCGCCCCGCAACGTGACGCCATCGGTGAAGAGCACGCCGGCCGCGGCGCTGGGAACGAGGCGCTGCACGACGACGGCGATGCCTTGCAAACGCACGTTCCGGGCCTCTTCGTAGGCACGCACGCGCGGCGCCATGCGCGACGCCACGCATCGACGCACGGCATCGACGAGCGCCGCGGGATCACCGACCTCCACCGGAAAGATCGACTCGAGCAACCCCGCGAAGGCCGCCGCTACGGAGTCCTCGCCGACGGCCGAGCTACGCACGATCACCGGCCCATGACCGAGCTTTCGGCGCACCTCGTCGAGCGCCTCCACGCAGCGCGTCGGCATGGAATCGCCCGCCGACAGCGCCGCGGAAAACGCCGTCGTCAGGATCCACCCCTCGGGCACGGGCGCCCCGACGCCACGAAGCTCCTGGAGCGATCGCCCCTTGCCGCCGACGAGCGCGACGTCGTCCACGACGTCGAAACCACGCACGAACGGTGGTGCTCCGCGAGCCGCCCCGACCCCCCAGACGTTCCTCATCCCGGCCTCTTCTTCACGCCGAGCACCCACAAGAGGGCGCTGAAAAGCCCATGGATCGGCGGCCCCACGACGAGACACCAGAGCGCCGTCCACCACGATACGGAGACCACCAACGAAGCCCCGACGAGCGCGCCGACGACCGAGTCCAGCCGATCGGCCACGACGGCGACGACCCTGCCCACGCGGTGCTTCGGCGGAGCCCCCGGATCGACGTCGAGCTGGCGTTTGAGGAACGAGTTCGGCAGCTCGCCGAGCATCAACCCGAGCGCCGCGACCGCGCCGAGCAAGAGAAGCCCCCGCGTGGACGAGGGCCACACCGCGAGGCCGAGGCGCTGGGCCAGCGTCCCCAGGAAAACCATGGCGAGCGCCGTCGCCGGCACGATGACCACGAAGCCACGCGTGGTCTTGTTGTCGCCAAAGAGACGGCGCCCCCGCAACGTACGTCCGCCGTCGAGGGGGCGCGTGAAGCGCTTCGAGAGCGGATGCGCGAACCACGCCGACTGGCAGGCGCCGCCGACGACGAAGCTACAGACGAGGAGCCCTGCACAAGCGATCGGGGAGAGCGAAACCGGTTCCACGGTTAGATCGAGAGGCCGGAGGTTTTACGGTTCTGGAACAGGAAGACCTCGGCCGGGACGGCTTTGGCGGCGCGAATCCAGGCCCACGCGGGCGCCTCGTTCGGCGGCGTCCACGGGATCTCGCGGAGGCGCGGGCCTGGCACGAAAGGAAAAACGTGGTGCATTTCGTGCGCGTCGAACCCCGTCAGGACAAACGTCGACACGAAATGCGAAAACCGAAGCGAGCGCGTATACGGCGCCTGCTCGGGCGCGGGGATGGGCGTGACGTCCGCGCCCTGGGAAAGCTCGAGCGGAATGTGCGTGTGCTGGCTCAACATGATGACGTCCATCCACGCAAAACCGATCCAGAGCCCGAGGCCAAAGAGCCGCAACAAAAGAGAGGGCCCGACGAGGACGGCACACGCGCCATAAAACGCAAGCAAAATGATCGTATTGAAGACGAAGGCGCGGCGGGCGCGGTTGTCGGGAAAAAGCCGGTAGAGGCGCGGCAGATGCCAGAAGCTTTGCGCCCGGTAGAGCACCGAAAACAGCGGGAGCCACGCTCTCCAGGCGAGGTTGATGGCCCCTCGCTCGAGGGCTCCGAGCGGACGCGGCACGAGCGACGACGTGGTGGGATCCTTGTCCTGATAGCCGGTCCATTTGTGGTGCATGCGGTGGATGGCCTTCCAGCTCGCATACGGAAGCACGGTGAACACCGACGCGAGGTGGCCGGCGAGGGTATCGAGAGACCGCGTCGCGAAGAGCGTGTGGTGCCCGGCCTCGTGCAGCAGGGAAAACCATTTCACGAAGGCTGTGGCGAACACGATCTGACCGACGAACCACAGGGCCGAGGACGAACGCAACGACAGCCAGATCGCCGCTGCCGTGAGGGACAAGGCGATCAGGATGTGGAGCGCGCCCTCGACGTCCCGCGGCCGAAGGCGCGATACGGACGCGTCCCGGGGCGAGGGGTGCGCGTTCACGTCAGAACTGCCCCACGAGCGACAAACCTTTTTTATAGCCATCGATCATGGGCACGACCCCGAGCGAACGGATCCCGAGCATGCTCGTGCGCTGCGGCTCAGGAGGATCCTCGTAACTCAGCACGACGATATCGACGACGGGCCAGCCGATCACGGAGAGGAGGGCCAAGGGGACGGTGAGCTCGCCCGTATCCGAAGCATCAGCGATCACCGAGCCGAGGACGGGCAGGCCGACGTTGAGCCCGAGGCTCAAGAACCCCCGACCCGTGTTCCCATGCAGCCAATGCGTGATGGGCGACGCCAAGACGTGCCCACCCATGCCGAGGATGATCATCCCCACGCCAAGCTCCGTGTTCCTCGTGGCGAACGCAGTCACGAAGCCGGTCGCGAACACGAGGTGGGAGGGAACGAGGGCGGCCAGCGATTGCCAGCCGTACCACGTCCGCTTGCCATTCTCCGACGTCCGCGTTCGCGCATCTTCCGTCTCTTCGAGCCGCCACCCAGGGTAAAGCCCCCAGGCAGGAGGAGGCGGCGTTCCCTGCATCCACGGCGCAGGTGAAGCAGAAACGGGCGCCGGCGTGGCTGCAGGCGCGGGCGCGGAATCAGGCGCGGCGATCACGGAGGATGCGCTGAGGGTGACGAGCGCTACAGCTAAGAGCGGCGAAAAAAAGCGCACGGTCATGGACAGTCTCCGATCCGTCGCACGAACCACGCGACGGGAAAACGAGGCCATCGTATCACCTCACGTGTACTTCACGCTCACGATCTCCATCTCCATGTCACCCACCGGACGTCGCACGATCACCACGTCACCCGGCTTCTTGCCGAGCAGCGCCCGGCCCACCGGCGACTTCCAGCTGATGCGCCCGATTTTGCTGTCGATCTCGTCCTCGCCGACGATCCGGTAGGCGTGACGCTTGCCGTCCTCGTCCTCGACCTCGACCACCGCGCCGAAGAAGACCTTGTCCCCCTTCTGCTCCTTCGGATCCACGACGACCGCGCTCTCGAGGCGTTTCGTCAGGTAAAACATGCGGCGGTCGATCTCGCGGAGCTTCTTCTTGCCGTAAATGTACTCGGCGTT
>JANMGF010001366.1:0-11525 GCA_031374535.1 Polyangium sp. (in: bacteria) | reverse complement strand
CCCGGGATGTATACGACGTTCGAGTTCATGGAAGACAACCCGGGCAGTTGGCTCGTCCATTGCCACGTCCCCGACCACATGGAGGGCGGGATGATGGCCGAGTACGTCGTCTCGCCTTGACGTTGCCTCGGACGTGACCGTCCGCCCCCGCCTGGGTGGCGGCGAGAGCTCGCGCAGACGACTGTAATCCGCGGCGCCCCCGTGCGTCGACAGGGCTGGAGGTCACTCCGATGGTCACGCCGATGCCGCTCGACCGATCCGCCCGCAAGGGGAATCCCGCCATGAAACACAGTAACCACGAACACTCCGGGCACGCGCATCACGGCCACGCCGGGCATGGCTCTTCCCCCGAGGGCACGGTGAAGGACCCTCGGGCGGACCCGGCGAAGTACGTCACCCCCTCGCCCGTGACGGCGCCGGCTGCCCCCGCGCCGCCGCCCACGAGCTCCGGCGCGGCGGTCATCCACACCTGCCCCATGCACCCGGAGGTCCGGCAAGAGGGCCCCGGGACGACGGGCGGGAGGAGGACGTACCGCTCGATCAGGTTCGTCCGGGCGATCGAGTGCGCGTGCGCCCTGGCGAGAAGGTGCCCGTCGACGGCGTCGTCCTCGAAGGGCATAGCTCGGTCGACGAATCCATGGTGAGCGGCGAGCCGATCCCCGTCGAGAAGGCCCCCGGGGCCCGCGTCGTGGGCGGAACCGTCAATGGGACGGGGGGCTTCGTCACGCGCGCCGAGCGCGTCGGCGCGGACACGCTGCTCGCGCAGATCGTGCGCATGGTGGGCGAGGCGCAGCGCAGCCGCGCGCCCATCCAGCGCCTCGCGGACGTCGTGTCCTCCTACTTCGTCCCGATCGTCATTCTCGTCACCCTCACCGAGGGCAAGCCGCGCCTCGCCTCGGTGTCGACGCTCGGCGATCTGCCTGCGAACGAGCTCCTGCAGCTCGCCGCGAGTCTGGAGCTCGGCAGCGAGCACCCGCTCGCGAGCGCGATCGTCGCTGGGGCAAAAGCGCGCGGGCTCGACGTGAAGCCGGCGGAAGGCTTCCGTTCGATCACCGGAAAGGGTGTCACGGGGCGCGTCGCAGGGCGCGAAGTCGCGCTCGGGAATTTGAAGCTTTTGGCGGATCTCGGGGTCGATGCCGGCGAGCTCGCGCGGCGGGCCGACGAGCGCCGCCGCGAGGGGCAAACAGTGGTGTTGCTCGCCGTGGACGGCCAGGCCGCTGGATTGATCGGGGTCGAGGATCCGATCCGGGAATCAACTGCGGAGGCCATACGCTCTCTGCGAGCCGAAGGGATCCGCCTCGTGATGCTCACGGGCGATAGCCGGACGACGGCGGAGGCGGTCGCCAAGAAGCTCGAGCTCGATCACGTCGAGGCCGAGGTGCTGCCCGATCAGAAGGCCGCCGTGGTGAAGCGTCTCCAGCAAGAAGGCCGCATCGTGGCGATGGCCGGCGATGGCGTGAACGACGCGCCCGCGCTGGCGCAAGCGCAGGTCGGCATCGCGATGGGATCCGGCACCGACGTCGCCATCGAGAGCGCGGGCGTGACCTTGCTCCGGGGTGATTTGCGCGGCATCGTCCGCGCGCGTCGCCTGAGCCGCGCGACGATGAGGAACATCCGGCAAAACCTGTTTTTCGCGTTCGTCTACAACGCGCTCGGCGTCCCCGTGGCGGCGGGCGTGCTCTACCCCGTGTTCGGCCTCCTGCTCAGCCCGATGCTCGCCGCGGCTGCGATGAGCCTGAGCTCGGTCTCCGTCATCGGCAATGCGCTGCGGCTCCGGAAGGTTTCGCTGTAATCCTTCGAGGCAGCGCGCGTCAGCAGGGACGAGGGTTGCGGAAGCGCGGAAGTCGCCCGATGAACCGAGGTTCCGCCAGCCCTTCAGCCCGACGAGAAGTCATCGGTCGTAACCACGCACAAGGAAATTTGGAGTTCGATCATGAAGACCACGCTGGGCCTGTTCGCCTTGCTCTTTGCATCCGCCTGCAGCGGGCCGGAGGTCCCTTCGGCCTTCGAGCCCAACTCTCCCGCGTCCCCCGAGGCGTCCCCGGCGCCCCGGCTTCCCGTCGCGGCGGTGCTCGCGGCCTCGAATCCCCTGGAGGCGAGCGTCTGCGTGCCCGGAAAGCTCTGCGCCCTTCCCGAAGCGCAGGAAGCCCCGGCAGGCGGCGGTCACCAGCACGGCGGCCATGACCACGGAAATCACGGCGGGATGAACCACGGCGGAGGCCACGACCACGCCGGTCACGGCAATCACGGCGCCATGAACCATGGGCAGCAGCCGAACGCCCCGGCGATGGATCACTCCGGGCACGACCACGCCGGGCATGGAAACCACGGCAAGCCCGCGGCGCCCCCCCAGCCCGAAAAGAAGCAGCCCCCCGCGGGGCACGAGGGCCACAGCGGCCACAACCATTGAGCAGCGGAGCCCAGCCAATGAAACCGAGGTCCTTCTTTTCATTCTCCGCGCTGGCGCTGGCCCTGATGGGCCTGTCCGCCGGCTGCGCGAGCGGGGCGCTGCCCCAGCACGTGGGCGAGGTGAACGACATCTTCGCCGCACGAAACCGGCGCGATCTTGCCGTCTCCGTGCCCCAGGAGGAGGAGAACTGGGAGAAAACCGTCGCAGAGGTGCCGAAGCTCTTGTCGAAGCCACTCGACGCGGATGGCGCCGTGCGGATCGCGCTCGCGCAGAACCGCGACCTGCGCGCGGCGTTTTACGAGATCGGCATTGCTCGCGGTCGGTTCGTCCAGGCAGGCTTGCCGCCGAATCCCGAGATCGATTTGGGTGTCCGGCGCCCGGCCGATCCCGCGCAGCCGCTCCAGATCGACATCGGGATCGAATACAACCTCACTGGGCTCTTGATCCTGCCGCTCCGCAAGAGCGTCGCCGAGGCGGAGCTCGCGGCCGAGCGGCTCCGCGTCGCGGGCCAGGTGCTCGATACCGCCTACGGCGCCCGCACCGCGTTTTACACGGTCCAGGCGCGGAGGCAGGAGCTCGACCTTCGTGTTCGGGCGCTGAAAGCCTTCCAGGCTGGCTTCGCCGCGGCCGAGGAGCTTTCCCGGGTCGGAAATCTCCCCGATGTGGATCTCGCCACCCAGCGGGCGGCGGTGGAGTCGGCGCGCGTGGACGTCGCGGAGGCGGAAAATCGCCTGCTCGACGCCCGGGAAAACCTGAACGTCGCGCTGGGTTTGTCGGGTGAGCAGGCAAATTGGACCGTCGAGGCTCCCCTCTCGGATCCGCCGACCGAGGCGCTCCCGGTCGAGCGCGTCGAGCAGCGCGCGATCGCGTCGAGCTTCGAGCTCCAGGAGCTCGAGGCGCGCATGCGTGTCGCCTCCAAGCGCGCCGGGCTCGCGCAAACCGAGGGCACCCTGCCGCACATCTCGGGCGGGTTCCATGGCGAGCGGGATGGTTTCGTCTGGGAGCTCGGCGGTCACGTGACGGTGGGTTTGCCCATCTTCGATCGCAACCAGGGCACGGTGCTCAGCGCCCGCTCGGAGTTCGGTGCCCAGCGCGAACGATACCTCGCGACCGCCACGGCGCTCCGCGCGACGGTACGTACGGCGCTGAACCGCGTCGAATCCGCGGGGCGGCGCGCTCGCCATTACCGTGACGCCGTCCTCCCGGCGCGCGAAAAGGCCCTGTCGGAGACGCTCCTGCAATACAACGCCATGCAGGTGAGCGTCTTTCAGGTCCTCGAAAGCCAGCGCCAGGTCACGCAGACGGGCATGACCTACGTCGAGACGCTGCTCGATTACTGGAATGCACGCGCCGCGCTCGATCAGATCCTCGCCGGCCGCCACCGCGGCCTCGCCCTCGGCCCTGCCGGTGCGGCGCCTACGAACATTCCCTCGGGCGGCGACAGCGCCGCGGCCGGACACTGATTGCAAGGAACAGACACCATGGATCGACGCAAATTCGTTCAGTTCGGGGTCGCCGCTGGTGGAGCGCTGCTCGCGGGAAACGCGTTCGGCCAGGGCGCCCAAGCCGGCGCTGGGCCTTCGCGCCCTTCGCCGAAGCGCGCCGTCTTCCCAGGCGGTCAGGTCGCTGTCACCACGCCGAACGGCGTGACGTTGCCGCTGCAAGAAAAGGGCGGCGTGAAGATCGGACACCTCGTCGCCATGCCCGTGAAGCACACCTTCGCGCCGGGGCGCGAGGGCGATTTCTGGGGGTAAAATGGCAGGACGATCGGGCCCACGATCGAGGTCGTCGAGGGCGATCGGGTTCGGTTTTACGTGACGAACAAGCTCCCCGAGCCCACGACGATGCACTGGCACGGCGTGATCTTGCCGAACGGGATGGACGGCGTGTCCGGCCTCAACCAGCGCCCGATCAAGCCCGGCGAGACGTTCCTCTACGAGTTCACGTTCCGCCACCCGGGGACGTACATGTATCACCCCCATTTCGACGAGATGACCCAGATGGCGCTCGGCATGATGGGGATGATCGTGGTGCACCCGAAGCGGCCGAAGGGACCGCCGGTCGATCGGGATTTCGTGCTGATGACGCACGAGTGGAAGATCACCCCGGGCTCGCGCCGCCCCGATCCGAACGAGATGAGCGATTTCAACGTGCTCACGTTCAACTCGAAGGCGTTCCCCGGGACCGAGCCGCTCCTCGTGGGCCGCGGCGAGCGCGTGCGGATCCGGTTCGGCAACCTCTCGGCGATGGATCACCACCCGATCCATTTCCACGGCCTGACCTTCGAGACCACCTGGACCGACGGCGGCGAGATCCCGGTATCAGCGCGGCATCCCGACACGACCGTGCTCGTGCCTGTCGGCAGCACGCGCGTCATCGAGTTCGTCCCCGACGAGCCGGGCGACTGGGCCTTCCATTGCCACATGACCCACCACGTGATGAACCAGATGGGGCACGGGATGCCCGTCATGGTCGGCGCCGACGCGCGGCGGATCGACCCCAAGGTGCAGAACCTCTTGCCCGGCTACATGACGATGGGACAAACCGGAATGGGCGAAATGGCCGAGATGGGCATGCCCGTGCCGAAGAACTCGATCCCCATGGGCGGCGGGACCGGGCCTTTCAGCTCGATCGACATGGGCGGGATGTTCACGATCCTGAAGGTTCGAGACAACCCCGGTACTGCGGATCCCAAGGGCTGGTATCAGCACCCGAAGGGGACCGTGGCGGATCGAGCGGAGGAGGCCGCGTTGAAGGCGGATGGAATCGACCCGGATGCGAAGTTCGGTTGAGCCCGCGCAATCGAGGAAGGCGCTTTTGCCATGAACGCGAAGAGCATTTACGAGACGCTTGCCGCCCTCGGGGCGGGGATGATGATCGCAGGTTGCACGACGTCTCCGGCGCCGACCGGCGGCTCGGAGGTGAAGCCCGTCGCCGAGGTTCCCGCGGCGGCCACGCCCCCAGCGGCTCCGCCGAAGGCCGCGGCGGCAGCACCGCCGGCCGCTACGCCGCGAGCGACGACGGCGCCGCCGGCTGCCAAGAAGGCCACCGCGCCCCCGGCCCCCTCGCCCGTGACCGCGGCGCCGCCTCCGCCTGTCGAGAAGCCGGCACCGGCCCCTACGGCGACCGCGACGGCCGCGCACAAGCACGGCGCGCAGATGAGCTGCGGCGAAGGGTCTTGCGGATGAAGTGCGCGGCACTCACGCGGGCAGCCCTTGCTGGGGTCCTCCTGCTCTTGCCTTCGTGCACGACGAAGCAAGAGCCATCGCTCGAGCAGCGGCTGCTCGCGGAGTTTGCAGGTGCGTACCCGGCGGAGTCGAACCCGAACGGTACCGTTCGCAGCTTCGACATCACCGCCGCGGAGACCGAATTACCGCTCGTCGACGGCAAGCTGCTCGTGTGGGCCTACAATGGACAGGTGCCGGGCCCCGAGCTCCGCGTGCGGCTGGGCGAGACGGTGCGTGTCCGGTTCACGAATCGTTCGTCTACGAGTTCACCCCCAAAGACGCGGGGACGTTCTGGTTTCACCCGCACATCCGCAGCAGCGAGCAGGTCGAGCGTGGGCTCTTCGGCGCGCTCATCGTGGAGGACCCGCAGCCGCCCGCCTACAGCCGCGATGTGGTCTGGGTGCTCGACGACTGGCTCCTCGGGCAGGATGGGCAAGTCGTACCCGCCTTCAACACGCGACACGACCTCGCGCACGACGGCCGCTGGGGCAATCACCTGACTCGCGCACGGCCAGTTCAACCACCTCCGGTTCACCAATCAATCGGCGCGCCTGCACCCGATCCACCTGCACGGGATGTTTTTCCGCGTGCTCACGCGCAATGGCCGCGCGGTGGACGAGCCGTTCTTCCGCGACACGGTGCTGGTTCATCCACGCGAGACCGTCGACGTGGGCCTCGTTCCCGTGGATGAAGGGAGCTGGATGCTCCATTGCCACATCCTCGAGCATGCCGAGGCTGGCATGATGACGATGCTCGACGTGGGCCGAACCGCTGCCACGAGGCACGAAGGCCACAAGCACTGACGCGAGCGCGCCTCGTTCGGTCATCGGGCGGGTGTTGACCCCGCGGACTGCACCTAGCAGAATGCGCGTCGCCCCCATGCCTACCGTCGAGCGCACGTTCGTTTTCGCTGATCTTTCGGGCTTCACCGCGTTGACGGAGGCTCACGGGGACGACGACGCGGCTGCGGTTGCCATGCGCTTCGCGGCGCTCGCGCGCATGGTGCTCGAGCCGGGCGGGCAGGTCGTCAAGACGCTCGGAGACGCGGTCATGTTTGCGTTTGCCGACCCAGCATGCGCTTTGCGCGTCGTGGCATCGCTCCGCGTGGCCGTCGACCGAGAGCCGGGTTTTCCCGGCGTGCGTGTGGGTCTGCACCATGGTTCCGCGGTCACGGACGGCGGGGATTACTTCGGCGCGGCGGTCAACCTCGCGGCCAGGGTGGCTGCGCACGCGGCGATGGGGGAGACATTGTGTACGGCGTCGGTCGTCGGCACGGTCGATGAACGGCTCGACATGCGCTTCGAAGCCCGGGAGGAGGTTTCGTTCAAGAACATTGCTGACCCGGTCACGGTCTATCAGGTTCTGTTCCCCGAGGCCGAGCCGCTTCCCGTCGATCCGGTGTGCCGCATGCGCGTGACCCCCTCGGAAACCGCTCCTCGGGTCGAGCAAGACGGCGTCGTTTACCTTTTCTGCTCGGAACACTGCGCGAAGCGCTTCAGGGCATCCTCCGAGCGATTCGTACCTTCGACTGCCGCTCGGCGAGCTCCCTGAGCCTCGTTTCGACCGTGTGACCGAAGGAGTTACACTGGGTGGCCACCGGGGTCACGTCGGCGTACAACCGCTGGAATTCGGCTTCGTTGGGAGGTCGGCGCGTCCGTTGCATGCGGGACCGGACCGAGGATATCTTCGTCCTGCTGCTCCGATCTTGTCCGACCGTCGCCCCCGAGAGGTGTGTTCCATGTCCACTCGTTCCTTCTTATCTCTTGCAATCGTCCCGACCCTCGCGCTCGTGTGGACCGCCTGCAGCTCGGAGCCCGCCGGCAGCGGTGGGACGGGTGCGCAAGGCGGTGCTGGCGGCGGGAGCTCATCGAGCTCTGGCAGCGCGGGCGCCGGCGCGGCGGGATCGGGTGGATCGGGCGGCGGATCGATGCCCATCCCGCTCTTCGAGACGGACATCGTGCCCATCTTCGAGAACTCGTGCGGCGCCGGGCTCGGGGCTTGCCACGCGCCGGCTGCGTACGGGGCCGTCAGCAGCATGGATTGCCGCGGCTGGCTCGCGCTGACCAACGAGCCGCTCGGCTCGAAGTTCTACAGCGGGCCGGATGAGGGCAAACCGACGGGGTGCCCCGATCTGCCGCTTTATGAGAGGCTCGTGCAGCTTTCGGCGTGGCAGGAGTGTGACGCCGTCCAGAAGAGATACGTCGTGCCCTGTGACGTCGACGCGAGTTACCTCTTCGACAAGATCGACGACGGGCCGTACTGCGGCGAGGCGCCGGGCTCGCCGAGCGAGCCCATGCCCAAGGGCGCGCTGATGGATCCGGCCGAGAGGGAGACCATCCGGGCGTGGATCCTCGCGGGCGCGCCGCGCGTGGATGGCACCGTGACGAACTGCGGCGGCACGGGGGGCGCCGGGGGCAGTGGAGGCACGGGCGGGGGCATGATGGGGCAAGCTCCGCAGGTGCAGATCAATCACCCGGGCGACATGGAGCAGCGGGCGGCGAACGTGGACATCTCCTTCATCGGCGTCGCGAACGATCCCGAGGACGGCGCGCTCGGCGGGGCCTTGATGGTCTGGACGAGCAATCTCTCCGGGCAGATCGGCACGGGCACGAATTTCAATGCGCCGCTGCCCGCGGGTACACATACGATCACGCTGAAGGCCACCGACTCGGATGGCAACACCGCGAGCGACTCGCTCGTGCTCTACATCCAGTAGCCGGCGAAATGGCTGTACGGCGCTTCCTGCTCGCGACGTCGCTCTGCGCAGCGTGCGCGCCCGCTCCGGAAGCGCCTACGCCTCGCGAGGCACTTCCAGAGCTCGTCCCGCTCGTGGACACCAACCCCGATCCGGACGTCGTCGAGGTGTCCATCGTCGTGAAGGCAGGGGCGGTCGAGTACCTTCCCGGTCGCCCCGCGCAAGTCTGGGCCTATCGTGACGGCTCGGTCGAGGATGCACCTCCGCGCGTCCCCGGGCCGCTCATCGAGGCAAAACACGGCGATTTGGTGATCGTCCACGCGCGCAATGAGCTGCTGAAGGACGGCACGTCCACCCATTTCCACGGCATACGCCTCGACGCGGACATGGACGGGGCGCATCACGCCATGCTCCCCGGTACGGCGTGGGAGCAGCGCTTTGTCGCGAAGGACGCGGGTCTGTTCTGGTATCACCCGCACATCCGGGCGGACGTGCAGATCGAGCGCGGGCTGTATGGTCCTCTCGTGGTGCGAGAGAGCGACGCGCAGCGACCACCCGGGGATCGCATCCTGGTACTCGATGACGTGAAGCTCGGCCCGGATGGGGACCTTGCGGGCGAGTGGACGAAGGACGACATCGTTCACGGCCGGCAGGGAAACGTGCTCCTCGTGAACGGCGTCCCCGATCCGGTGATACGCGCGACCGCGGGTTCGCGCGAGCGCTGGCGCATCGTCAATACGTCGAACGGCCGCATCTTCGACCTCGAGCTCGACGGGCGTCCCTTCACCGTGATCGGCTGGGACGGCGGGCGCATCGGGGATCCCTACGCGGTACGGACCCTCCTCGTGGCGCCCGGTGAGCGGTACGACGTACTCGTGGACATCGCCGGGAGAGCGGGGGATTCGATAGCCCTTCGCACGGCCGGCGCGCATCACGGCGGGGCCATGGCAGGGTCGACCGAGGGGGTCCTGACGGTCCAGGTCGAAGACGGCCCCCCGGTCGACGCTGCCCCAGCGCCCGTGCCAGGCGTGGAGCTTTTGCCCGTGGCCGCGGACACCCCCGAGCGTGCATTCGTGCTCGCCGAGGACCTCGAAGACCCGTATGGGCCCCTGTTCACCATCAACGAGGAGCTCTGGCCGTTTCACACGCCCATCGAGGGCAAGCTCGGCGAGCTCGAAGTCTGGCGGGTGCAGAACGACGCGAGCGGACCGCATCCGTTTCACCTGCACGGGATGTTTTTCCAGGTGCTCGACCTCGATGGCGCTCCGGGGCCGCGCCTCGGTTGGAAGGATACAGTGCTCGTGCCGGCGGGGAGCTCCCTGCGGTTTGCTGTGCGCTACGACGCGCCAGGCGTGTGGATGTACCACTGTCAGATACCGGAACACGCCGAGCGCGGAATGATGGGCGACCTCATCGTCGGGCCGTGAACGGCGGATAACCGGAGCCGGCCACGTCACGGCGGGACATTCCTATCTACGCGCACACTGTCCTGCAGCGACGCGACGTTTTCGCGCGTGCTCTGGTGCAGTGGGGGTGGGATGTCAGCTCGGCACCTCGATGGCCAGCGGACGCTCCTCGTGGACCTCGACCGCCAAGGCAGCTCCCTCGACTGGGGCGCCCAGCGGCGCGACGGGTCCAAGCTCGAGGGTCTCGCCGTCGTGAAGGTCGACCGCGCCCTGCGTGCCCCTCACTTCCGCGAGCTCACCGAGGGCCGCGACGTCGTGGTCCTCGACGGCCCGCCGCGCCTCGGGGAGTTCATCCGTGCCGCGGCCGTGCTCTGCGACGTCGTCCTCATTCCCGTGCAACCCGGCGCCTTCGACCTCTGGGCCGCGAGCGAGACGCTCGAGGACCTCGCCCAGGCTGACCAAATCCGCGCCGAGCTCCAGCGCGAACCCGTGCGCCGACTTTTCGTCCTGAACCGCGCCATCAAGGGCACGACCCTCGCCTTGCAGGCCCCGAAAGCGCTCGCGGAGACGGGCACCCTCGCGAAGACGGTGATCTACCAGCGCACCGCGTATGCCCGGACCGCTGCGGATGGCGAGGCCGTCGTGTCGCAGAAGATCGATCAGCAGGCTGCCGACGAGATCCTCGCGCTCTACCGCAAGATCATGCCGAAGACCCCCACCACCGCCAAGACGCGGAAGAAGGCGGCTGCATGAGCGCGAAGCCGCCGCCCCCCACCCTGAGCATGCGCCGTCCGAGCGCGGCGCGCGCCGAGACACCGACTCCGGCTCCGCGTGTCGAGCCGAGCGTGGAGCAACAGGCCCCCCCGGTGCGCCCTGCTCCGCGCGTGGAACAGCCGCCGATGCCCGCGGCAGCTTCGCACGTGGAACAACCTGCGCCGGCGCGCCCTGCTCCAAGGGTCGCCCTCTCGCGCGAAGCCGAGCGGCTCACCAAGGAGCCCGAATCGGACTTCTTCGTGAGCATCCCGCAGTCGAAGAAGACAGCGCTCAAGACGTACTGCGTGCAGCGGGGGATCACGATGCGGGACTGGCTGCTCGCAATCCTGGCAGAGAAGGGCTAGGCGATGGCGCGCAATGCGAGAGCCCTGGAGCGTCGGCCGACCACCGCCATCAAGCCTTCGCTGGGCGCTTAAAGCGTCACCAGAGGTGGGGACGTTTCAACCCCGTTGCGCACAGACCCCGAGTTGTGTATGGGTCGACACTTAGGTCCACGGATCAACATGCCCAAGGACGCAAGGGCGGGGGGATCCATGGGTCGACGGGCCGAGGTTCGTGGGGAGGAGGGCGGGAACGGACGTACAGATGCGATCCTGAAAAAATCACTGGATCGCGAGCCGAGAATGGAGTTGATCTGAACACGCGTCACGCCGCGGGCTGGATCCCGAGGCGACGCGGATCAACAAAAAAACCAGCGCGTCGACTGCTCTCGGATTGGACCCCTGGGCGCAGTCGACGCGCACGGAGTGAACAGATGCTAGCACAACGTGCCGTCTGTGCGGGAAGTTCTCGCGCGGCGTCAGCGGGTGTGGTGTCGCCACAGAAGGCGACCTCAGACAATTCCACCAAAGGAGTACCCGATGAGCGGTGCCCGTCCCTGCTCACGCCGCTGCTTTCGCCCCGCAACCTGCCGGCGCGGAAGGCACATCGGCTCATCAATCAATATACGCTGGCATTCTTCGATACGCACCTCAAAGGCAAGGCGAGCCCCCTGCTTTCGGGTGCCCCGGGGG
>JANMGF010001358.1:0-3381 GCA_031374535.1 Polyangium sp. (in: bacteria) | reverse complement strand
GCTGAAGCTCATCGTGCCGACGTGGGACAGCGACGCGCTGGCGGAGCAAAGGCTCCAGCAGGAAGCAAAGGCGCTCGCGACGCTGCGGGATCAACACGTCGTGCAGGTGTACGCCTTCGGCCGCCACGGCTCCTCGTACTTCTTCGCGATGGAGTTCGTCGAGGGCCGCTCGCTCGAGGCGATCCTCGACGATTACCGGCAACGGAAGAGTTTTCTCCCGCAGCACCGCGCGATCACCATCCTCGGCCGCATCGCCAACGGGCTCGACGCCGCACACGCGGGCGGCATCGTCCATCGCGACGTCAAGCCGGGCAACATCGTGATCGAGGAAGACACCGGCAGGCCCGTGCTCATCGACTTCGGCCTCGCGCAGCAAACGACAGACCTGAAGATCGAGACCATCGAGGGCACGCCGATCTACATGGCGCCCGAGCAAGCCGGGCTCGATCCGAACGGGACCCCCGTCGGCCCCTGGAGCGACATCTACGCGCTCGGATGCGTGGCATTCGAGCTGCTCACCGGGCGCGCGCCGTACCTCGAGCGTGACGTCGCGCGGCTCCTGCACGCCCACCGGAGCGCGCCCATTCCGCTGGCATCATCGGTGCGCCCCGAGCTCGAGTCCTTCGATCCGGTGCTCGCACGCGCGCTCGCCAAGAACCCGGTCGAAAGGTACCCGAGCTGCGGGGCCTTCTCGCGTGACCTCGTCCGCGCTGCCTCCCCGAAAGCCATGATTCCCTCGATCATGCCGCCGCCGCTGAGCATCATGCCGCCCGCCGAGGGCGCCACACGCTCGATCCGCGTCCTCGCCGTCGACGACGATCCCGCGTTCGGAAAGTTCGCCGCCAAGGCCGCCGAGCTCGCCTTGAAGGGACTGCCGGTGCACATCCGCGTCGCGCGCTCCGGTCAGGACGCGCTCGACGCCGCGCGCGCCGAGCCCCCCGACCTCGTTCTGCTGGACCTCGACATGCCCGATCTCGACGGCGTGGAAACACTCTCCCACCTGCGCGCCTTGCCGCGCGGCGATCACGCGCGTGTGGTCGTCTTGAGTGGCCGCGTCGGGCCCCAGGAGCGCTGGAAGTTCGCGGTCCTCGGCGTGCGCGAGTTCGTCGCGAAGCCGATCGATCTCCGACGCCTCGTCGACACGATCGAAGGCATCGTCGAGCGCGCCGGCTGGGATACGCCGGCCGCGACCTGAAGAAACCTACGACCCGACCTCGGTGACCGCGCGATCACAAGCGGCGCGGGCCGTGGCGAGGGCGCGCTCGATCTCGGGCCACGCCTGCGAAGCCGGGAGCCAGCCCGACTGAATGCCGAGCAAGCCGTCCTCGATCAGGCCGGCGGCCTCGCTGATCTCCTGAAACCGATACGAGCCTGCGGTCCCGCGGAGCGCGTGCGCCCTCGACACGGCCGTACGCATGGCCTCGGGCCCCGTCCCCTCCCTCGCCGAGGCCACGACCTCGGAGAGCGTTCGCAAAAGCTCCGGCAGCTCGGAAAGGTACTCCCTGCGTAATTCCAGGAGCGCCGCTCGGATATCGTCGTCCTTCGTCGATGCCATCGTTTTCTCGCCCGTTACATTTCGCGGAGCCCGTTCAGGCTCGTCTCGCTTCCCATCTGCGACGAATCACCACACGAGGCCCGCGTGTTTGGCTTGAAGTCCGTCTCTCGGGCCCGCGGGCCCGGAGGCGGCAGCTCGAACCAGAACGTGCTGCCCTGCCCGATCGTCGATGCAACACCGATCGTTCCACCGTGTTGCTCGACGATCGCCTTCGAGATAGCAAGTCCCAGGCCCGTGCCCCCCTTGCGCCACCGATCCCCGCTGTCGAGCTGTTCGAACCTGCCGAAGAGCCGCGCGATGTCGCTTTCCACGATCCCGGGCCCCCGATCCCGGACTGTGAACCGTACGCGGCCGCCGGCTGCCAGCTCGACGCGTAGCTCGACCTGCCCCTCGGGTGGCGAGTACCTGAGGGCATTGGACATCAGGTTCGTGAGCACCTGAGCTATTCGGTCCTCATCCGCGACGAGCGCGACGTTGCCCTGCACGTCCGCCCGGAGCTCGACCTTCGCCTCCGCGGCGACGGGCCCGAGCCCCTCGAGGAGGTCCGCGACGAGCCTCCGCACGTCGACGCCCCTCGGCGAAAGCTCGAGCTTTCCAGCCTCGATCTTGTCGAGATCGAGGATGTCGTTGATGATCCGCATGAGCCGGTCGGTGTTGGTGCGCGCGATGTGGACGACCTCCAGCGCCTCCGCGGGGAGCTCGCCGACCACGCCGCCTTCGAGCAGCCCGAGCGCGCCGCGGATCGAGGTGAGCGGCGTCCGGAGCTCGTGCGAGACCGTCGAGACGAACTCGTCCTTCAGCCTCTCGACGGCCTTGCGTTGCTCGACGACCGCCTCGGCCTCGCGGGCCCGCGCGATGAGCTCGCCGTTCAACTTCGCGAGCCTCTGGTTCACGCGGCGAAGATCGATCTGCGCGGCCACCTGGCGCGCGAGGGCCGTGAGCGCATGCCTCTGCTCGGGGTCGAGCTCGCGCGGGAGATGGTCGATCACGCAGAGGGTCCCGACGTTGTGGCCTTCGGCGGTCTCGAGGGGCGCGCCGGCGTAAAAACGCACGTGGGGATGGCCGGTCACGAGCGGGTTGTCGGCGAACCGCTCGTCTTCGAGCGCGTCGGGGACGAGGAAAAGCGCGTCGCCGAGGATCGCGTGCGCGCAAAAAGCGATGTCGCGTGGCGTCTCGCTCGCGGCGAGCCCGATCTTGGACTTGAACCACTGGCGGTCGCCGTCGATGAGCGAGACCAGCGCGATGGGCGTGCCGCAGATCGACGCCGCGAGGCGCGTGAGGTCGTCGAAAGCGGGCTCCGGGGGCGTGTCGAGGATGGCGGCTTCACTGAGCGCAGCGAGGCGCTCGATCTCGTCGGCCGGGGAGGGGGCGCACTTCATGGCAGGTGTACCCCTTGCACGACGCGCGCCAGTCAGCCACGTGATGCGGCGTACGAAGCCAGGATCTCGAGGATCTGTGCGGGCAGGGACATGGGGTCGAAGGGCTTCGGGATGACGCCCGCCGCGCCTCCCTCGCGGTACCGATCCACCTCGTGTTTTTGCACCTTCGCCGTCATGAAGATCACCGGGATCGAGGACGTGACCGCGCTCGCACGCAGGTGCACGAGCGTCTCGGTTCCATCCATCCCGGGCATCATGACGTCGAGCAAAATGACGTCGGGCATCTCACGTGCTGCGGCTTCGAGCGCGTCGTGCCCCGAGGCCGCGAGCACGACCTTCCACTTGCCGACGCCCTTCAGGCTCAGCTCCCCACTTCGCCGGATATGCGGCTCGTCGTCGACGAGCAGCACCTTCGAAACGGCCATGCCTTGCTCCCGGATCGGCGTG
>JANMGF010001352.1:0-7489 GCA_031374535.1 Polyangium sp. (in: bacteria) | reverse complement strand
AGGACCTTCACCACGCCGCCGTCGGGAACCGTCGGGAAGCGGAAGGTGCCCACGACGAGCGCGACGCAGCTCGGCAGCTCGCGTGACCAGAAGCTCGACTCGGGGACAAGCACCTCGTCCACGCGGCCCGCGCCGTCGATCGTGAAGGCGAGCGTCATCTTGCCTCGCACGTGGCTGCTGCTGCGCTTGGCCTCGAGCCGGTAGCAGTCCTGCACGTCCTCGCGGTGATCGGCGAGGATCCGCTGCACGACCTCCTCGGTCAGCGGGCCCGTGACCGTGGCGGCCTCGATCCGGGCCTTCACGCGTTCGTTCGGGCGGCTCTGGCCGTAGCCGTGACCGTACCCCGCGCCGCCCTTCAGGGTGCCGATCATGCCGAAGCCCTCGCCTGTCCCGCCGCCGCCGCCGCCGCCGCCGATGCCGATGCCGCTCGTGCCGAGGCCGCCGAAGCCACCCACGACGCCTCCGACGACGCCGCCCGGGGTCGTCCCGAAGAGCGATGCGAGACCTTCGTCCTGACCCGTGCCGAGCGCGCCGAGGACCCCGAACGACGCGGCCTCCGAGAGCGCCTTCTTGCGCGCCTCGCTCGGGTCGTCCTTGGCGTCTGCGCTGGGTTTGTCCGCGGCCTTGGCCTTGACCCCGTCGCCCACGATCACGACGGGCTCGGCGCCACCTGGGCGCGCGGCGCGGTTCGCGCACCCGCCCACGAGACACGCCACGAATGCCAGTGCCGCCGCGCGAGCCTGCGTCTGCATGAAGCGAGGGTAGAAGGGAGAAGGGAGAGCGTCAACGCGGGCCCGCGGGGCAGGCGAGTTCGCCGCCCGCGCGGGGACGGGGATCGATCCAGCGCGTCGGCTCAGGCGGCCGTCGCGCTGGTGGTCTCCTTCGACTTGCCTTCGGTGTAGAGCGCCTCGATCTGCGCGCTGTAGCGTTGCCACACGACGCGGCGCTTCACCTTGAGCGAGGGCGTGAGCAGGCCGTTCTGCGTGGAGAAGTCCTCGGCGATGAGCGTGACCTTCTGGACCTTCTCGAAGCCCTTCCACTCGGCCGAGTACTTCTTGATCTCGTCCGTCACGAGCTGCTTCACGCGCGCGTTCTCGCACATCGCGTCGTCGCTCTCGAACGAGAGGCCCTGGCCTTTGGCCCACGTCTTCACGGCCTCGACGTCGATGGCCACGAGCGCGACGTTGTAGAGGCGGTTGTCGCCGTAGACCATCGCGTTGAGGATGAACGGCGAGAGCTTGAGTTGCTCCTCGAGCGGCGCGGGCGAGACGTATTTACCGTTCTCGAGCTTGTACTGCTCCTTGATGCGGCCCGTGATGAAGAGGAAGCCGTCGTCGTCGATGTAGCCGAGGTCGCCCGTGCGGAAGCCTCGATCCTCGGTGAAGACCGCGCGGTTCTCCTCTTCGCGGTTGTGGTAGCCCTGCATGATGTTGGGGCCGTGGATGACGATCTCGCCGTGCTGCGGCTCGCCCGACGCCTCCTTGTCGATGACGATCTTCACGTGCGGGATCGCCTTGCCGACGCTGCCGATGCGGTGGGCGCCGGGGCGATTCGCCGTCGCGATGGGGCTCGTCTCCGTGAGGCCGTAGCCCTCGTAGACCGTGATGCCGAGCGCGTCGATGAACTCGGCGACCTCGCGCGAGAGGGCCGCGCCGCCGCTGAAGGCGTACTTCATGCGGCCGCCGAACTTGCCGCGGATCTTCCCGAAGACGATCTTGTCCGCGAGGAAGAGCTGGATCTTCTCCATCAAGGACAGCGAGCCTTCGCCCTCCTTGCGCCGCTTCGTCGCCGCGCGAATGCCGGCGCGGAAGAGCGACTGCACCGGCTTCGGCTTGCCGGCCATCTGCTTGTTCACGCCGTCGTAGATGCGGTTGAAGATGCGCGGCACGCTGCACAGCATCGTCGGCTCGACCTCCGCGAGGTTCGCGACGATCTTGTCGACGCCCTCGGCGAGGGCCATCCCGGCGCCGAGCGAGAGGAGCGCGTGCAGCTCGCACGTGTGCCCGAACGAGTGCGCCCAGGGCAAGAACGAGAGGCTTCGATCCTCGCCGACGAGCGGCAGGATCTCGTGCACGGCGTTGATGTTCGAGGCGATGTTGCCGTGCGAGAGGATCACGCCCTTGGGGTTGCCCGTCGTGCCCGAGGTGTAGATGAGGCACGCGGTGTCGGTGGGCGTTGGCTTGATCGACGGGACGGGGCTCTTGCCGCCGGCCTCGAGCAGCGCGGCGTAGGACGTGGCGTCGCTCTTCGGGCGCGTGAGGCCGATGATGTGCTTCAGCGAAGGAGCCTTCTCCGGGATTTCCTTGGCCTTCTCGTAGATCTCATCGGTCGCCGCGATGAGCGCGACGGCCTCGCAATCGTTCACGATGAAGGCCCACTCCTTGGCGAGCTGCGCCTCGTACATCGGCACGAGCGCTGCGCCGAGGCCGTAACAAGCGTACGCGGCGACGGCCCACTCGATGCGGTTGTTCGAGATGATGGCGACGTTGTCCCCGCGCTTGATCCCGAGCGATGCGAGGCCTGCGCGGAAGTCGTCGACTTGCTTGCCCACCTCGCCGTACGTGGTCCAGACCCACGCGCCGTCCTTCTTTACGCCGAACAGATCCTTGGTTTTGAACTGTTGGACGGACCGCTCGAACAGGTCCACGAGTGTCTCGAATTTCGGCGACGACATGTCCTCTCCTTCGTCTTTCCCGCGATTGCCCCGCCCGCCCGTATACGTCCGCCGCGACGGCGAGGCGCCGCGTCTCCCACGTACCCGACGAGGGGGCTCTCCCCGGCGGCATGATCGCGGCTCCCGCCGTCCGCTGCAACCACCAACGGCGGAAGAAGCGTCGTGCGTGCTGGCCGCCCCCCCGCCGGTTTGTTACATGAGCGGCGCCCATGCCTCGTTACGCCATCACGACGTTCGGTTGCCAGATGAACGTCCACGACTCCGAGCGGATGCACGAGGTCCTCCGCAACGCCGGTTATACGGAATCGGAGGACCCGCGCGCCGCGGACGTGGTCGTGCTGAACACTTGCAGCGTCCGCGAAAAGGCCGAGCAGAAGCTCCTCAGCGAGGTCGGCCGGCTCGCGAAGTGGAAGCAGACGCACCCCGAGAGGGTCGTCGTCGTGGCCGGGTGCGTGGCGCAGCAGGAGGGCGAGCGCCTCCTTTCGCGCAGCAACCAGTGCATCGACCTCGTGCTCGGGCCGGACAACATCCCCGAGCTGCCGCGCTTGCTCGACGACATCGGGCTCGGCGCGCCCCCGCTCGTGCGGACGGTCTTCGACCTCGAAGCGCCGCGTTTTTTGACCGCGCTCTCCGTCGCGGGCCATGCGCCCACGGCATACGTCACCATCATGAAGGGCTGCGACGAGCGCTGCTCCTTCTGCATCGTGCCGTATACCCGCGGCCCCGAGCGGTATCGCCCGAGCGCAGAGATCGTCGCCGAGATCGCGGGCCTCGTCGAGGCGGGCGTGCGTGAGGTCACGCTGCTCGGCCAGACGGTGAACAGCTATCGGGATCCCGAGGCCACGCTTCCGCGGGCCCCCGGCGCCTCGCCCGACGATCCGGACGAGAGCGAGTTCGCCGCGCTTTTGCGGCGCATCGCGGCCGAGGTCCCCGGGCTCGCGAGGCTCCGGTACACGAGCCCGCACCCGCGTCACCTCACGCCTTCGCTCATCGAGGCGCACGCGGATCTGTCCTTGCTCGCCCGCCACGTGCACCTGCCCGTGCAGTCGGGGAGCGATCGGATGCTGAAGCGCATGATCCGCCGCTACACGCGCGCCGAGTATGTCGCGCGGGTGGGCTCGCTCGTCGCCCGGTTGCCTGATCTGTCCCTCTCGACGGACATCATCGTGGGTTTCCCGGGCGAGACCGAGGACGATTTCGCCGCGACGCTCTCGCTCGTGCGGGAGGTCGGGTTCCGCGGATTGTTTGGGTTCAAATATTCGCAGCGGCCCTACACGCCGGCGCGTAAGCTCGCGGACGACGTGTCCGAGGCCGAGAAGAGCGAGCGGCTCGCGCGTCTCTTCGAGGTGAGCGAGGAGCTGCTCTCCGCCCATTTGCAGAAGCTCGTCGAGGCCCGCCTGCGTGTGCTCGTGGAGGGGCCGGGCAAGGAGGGCACGAACGCCTGGACGGGCCGGAGCGAGCGCAACGAGATCGTGCACATCGTGGGGGCCGAGGGGCTCGATCTGCGCGGGACGATCGTCGAGGTCGTGGTCACGCGGGCGAACAAACATTCGCTCCAGGCCGAGCTGTCGGACGAGGCGCGCGCCGCGTCGAAGCCTCTTCCTGCTGCCGCGGCCGTGGAGACACCAAAACCGCGCGCGGCGGGTGAACGGCGCTCGCTCCCGCTCGTGCCCGCCGGGCCGGGAGGGGGCTAGACGCGTGGCGCTCGTGTTGCCTTACGGAGACCATTCGCCGCGGCTCGGCCGTGGTGTCTTCCTCGCGCCGAATGCGACGCTCGTGGGGGATGTCGAGCTCGGCCCCGACGCGAGCGTGTGGTTCGGCGCCGTCCTGCGCGGCGATATCGGTCCGATCCGCGTCGGCGCACGCACGAACGTGCAGGACCTCGCTTGCCTTCACCTGACGGACGGCGTTTCGAAGACGACGATCGGCGCCGACGTCACGATTGGCCACGGCGCGATCCTGCACGGGTGCACGGTCGAGGACGGATGCCTCATCGGCATGGGCAGCATCGTGCTCGACAACGCGGTGATCGGCGCGGGCTCGGTCATCGCAGCCGGCGCGCTCGTGCCGCCGCGGATGGTGATCCCGCCTCGATCCATGGTGAAAGGCAGCCCCGCGAAGGTCGTCCGCCAGGTGACCGACGAGGAAGCGATGCTCGGCATGGCCGGCGCGGCGCATTACGTCGCGAATGCGCAGAGGTACCGCGGGATCCTCGCCGAGGCTTCGGCCCTCGGGGGCGACGAGCGCGGCTGACGCCTTCGAGAAACTTCCAAAACCGGGAGGATCCCCGCTACGATCGCGGTGGTTCTCCGTGCAGAAGTCCCATCTCCTCCTCGCTCTGGGCCTCGGCGCGTCGATCAGCGCGGGGCTCGGGCTCGGCGCGTATCGGTACGGGCCACGTTCTCCCGTCGTTACGGGCCTCTTCCTCGGCGAGCAACGTGTGCCCGACGAGGGCTCGCCCGCCTCGTGGCTCGCCCGCCGGCAGCTCGATGCGATCGGCTGGGAAGCGCGTTTCCACCACGACGGCGAGATCGTGGAGACGACGCTCGGCGCGGTGGGCGTCGAGATCGACGTGCAAGCCTCCCTCGATCGCGCGGGCGAGATCGGGCACACGGGCTCGATCATGCGGCGCATGAACGAGGCGCGGCTCGCGCGGAAGGGGCTCGTCTTCGTGCCGCTCGCCTTCTGGATCGACGACGCGAAGGCCCGGCGTTTCCTCGCGTCGATCGCCCCGCGGTTCTCGGTCGCGCCCGTCGACGCGACGCTCGACCTCGAGAACAAACGCAAGATCGACGACGTCCCCGGGCGTGAGCTCGACATCGACGCTTCCCTCGCGGAAATCCGCGCGGCGCGTTTTCAGGACGGCGTGATCCTCCGCCTCGTCACCCGCCGCGTGCCGGCGAAGGTCACGGCGCTCGATCTCGCGCAGGTCGACGTGACGAAGGTGGTCTCCTCGTTCGAGACCTCGTTTTCGCTCTTCGGCTCGGGCGTGGGGCGCGCCGTCAACATCCGCAACGCGGCCCGCAAGATCGACGGCGTCGTCTTGCCGCCGGGCGCGGCGTTTTCTTTCAACGATCGCGTCGGCCCTCGCACCCGGGACAACGGTTTCACGCTCGCGCCCGAGATCCAGGGCGACGAGCTCACGGACGGAATCGGCGGCGGCACCTGCCAGCTCTCCTCGACGCTGCACGGCGCGGCCGTGTATGGCGCGCTCGAGGTCCTGCACCGGCAGGGGCATTCGCGCGCTTCGAGTTACACGAAGCTCGGCCTCGACGCGACGGTGAGTTTTCCCATCGTCGATCTCAAGCTGAAGAATCCCCACCCGTTTCCGATCATGATCCACGCGTATTTCCCGCAGCCGAACAAGGTGCGCGTGGAGGTGCTCGGCGGCGAGCCGGTCGCGAAGATCGAGTACGGCTACGGGGTCGGGCAGACGTACGAGTTCGTCCGGCGCATCACGGTCAAATCGCACTTCCCGCCGGGAAAACGCGTGCACCGGCAGAAGGGCGTGCGGGGGTTCGACGTCACCTCGACGTTGCGCATTTCCTACGTCGACGGGCGCGTCGAGGAGCGTCGCTGGTTCAGCGGGTATCGCCCTTCGCCCGAGGTGTACTGGGTCGCGCCCGGGTACGACGAGACCAACCTGCCGCCTTTGCCCGAACATGCGAAGGGCATCGAGGGGCGGCTCTCGGACGAGATTACCGGGGGTTTGGGGGCGCAGCTCCGCTTGCCGGAGCGGAGCCCCCAATCGGTAACGACGGCTTCGTTTCCGGTACCGGTACCGGCGCCGGCTCCGGCGCCTTGACGGGCTCCGACGAGACCCGCGCTTCTTGCGGCTCGGCGCAGCAGCGGAAGCCGATCTCGTAATACCGGAACATCGGGCCGTGCGAGTCGTTTGTCCCGCGGCAATGGGCCCAGGGTTTGGCCCAGAATCCCCCCTTCAGCGACGAGCGATACGGCCACTCCTTGCGCGAGGTGCGGACCCACTCCTCGACGTTGCCCACGAGGTCCTTCACGCCCGAGGGGCTCTCACAGCGCGGGCGTGAGCCGCTCGCCTCGCCCTGGTAGACACGCCACGTCTCGCTCTCGCGCACCCGCCGCTCCTCGGCGTTCAGCTTCTCCTCGTCGTACGGCATGAACTCCTTCGCGGAGTTACACGCGGCCGGGTCGTAGGCGTGGCCGTAGGGGAAGGGCCACGTCTCGGGCCCCTCGCACGCGAGCTCCCATTCGAATTCGGTGCAGAGGCGCTTGCCCACCGAGGCGCATTTCTTTTCGGCCTCGACGAACCGCATCATCACCTCGGGCCGCTTGCCCTCGCGGTTCGGCCACTCGTGCTCGTCCATGCACACGCGAACGGGCGTAGCGATTGGTTCGACGGCGAAGAGATCAGGCAAGAACGAGAAACAGTGACCGATGCGCCATGATGTGCAGATCCGCTGCACGTATTCGTAGTGAACTCCCTCGACGAGTTTCGTAGCCGCAGGGCAGATCGATCTCGACGTTGGATGGTCGATCGACGCAGCCATCGTTGGAGTGGCTGCAAGGGCTTGGGCTAGGAGCGTCTCGAAGAGCACGTTGACCAAATCGATCGTAGCGCAGGTCGACGAAGAACCCTCATTTTCGGCAAACCGCGACGAACTTTCATTTCATTTTCGCTGCATTTCCAGACTAGGATGTGACGCCATGCGATGGATGAAAGTGGTGTTCGTCGGCGTTGTAACGTTGGGAATTTCGGGACTCGAAGGATGCGGCGGCAAGGTCGTCATCGACGCTGACGGCGCCGGTGGGAATGGCTTGGGCGGCGCGGGCGGAAGC
>JANMGF010001310.1:0-4555 GCA_031374535.1 Polyangium sp. (in: bacteria) | reverse complement strand
CACGCCGATGCGCTCGCCGTCCACGGCAGAGCCCAGGAGGATGGGTTCATTTCCCAGGGGTGGAGGTCAACGCAGTGGACGAGGCAGTAGGCGTAGCGGACGACGCGGGCGACGCGGTGGCGGCGCCACCTACGGGCGCAGCGGAGGTGGTGGAGGAAGCGGTAGCGGTAGCGGAAGCGGAAGCGGTAGCGGGCGCGGAAGCAGCGGCAGGAGCGGGAGCGGGGCGCGGGTTTGTGGGCGGCGCGCCGCAGTTGGCGACCACGACGACCCACCCGACGAGCCAACCGATCCCTCGACCCACGGCCGTAGTATCGCGTTTTTCCGCGCAAAGGGAAAGCGACCACGGACGGCCCGTCGCCTCGCCTCATCGCGAGGCTGGCGCGAGGGGCGCCGTGCCCGCTCCCTTGTCGTATCGCCCTTGCCCTGATACGACAAACCCGTGCCCGAAGGCGACACGCTCCACCGCATTGCCATCGCGCTCGGCCCGCGGCTCGTGGGCCAGCCTGTTCGTTCCCTCGCGCTCCGGCACCAGTCGATCGATCGCCTCGCGGGCCACCTCGTCACCAAGATCGAGGCGCGTGGCAAGAACTTGCTCGTTTTTTTCGACGAGGGCACCGTCTTGCACACCCACCTTCGTATGGGCGGGGCCTGGCACCTTTATGGCGAAAACGAGCGATGGCGGCGGTCTGCCACGTTCGCCACGGTCGTGCTCGCCGTGCCTTCGGTCGTCGCCGTCTGCTTTCGTGCGCCCGTGGCCCGACTCGTCCGCGCGAGCTTGCTCGCCGGGGATCGGGCGATCGGCAAGCTCGGCCCGGACCTCATCGCCCCGGCGTTCGACGACGTCGCCGCGCTCGGCCGGCTCCGGCGCCTCGAAGGCAAGGAGCTCGGCGACGCGCTCATGGATCAGCACGTCGTCGCCGGGATCGGCAACGTGTACAAAAGCGAGATCCTCTTCCACGAGCGGCTCGATCCGTTTGCCCCGGTGCGGGCCCATTCCGATGACGAGCTGACCCGCCTGCTCGCCTTCGCCCGTCGGATCATGGTCGCCAATACCCAGGCACAAGGTTATGCGCGTGGACCTGGCGCGCATGACGGTCACACGCGCACCACCCGCGAGGACGCGCGCCGGGGCGAGGGGCCTCTCTCCGTGTACCGCCGCGCGGGCGAGCCTTGCTACGATTGCGGCACGACCCTCGAGATGCGCCGCCAGGGCGAGGCGCGACGCTCGACGTATTTCTGTCCGTCCTGCCAGCCGTCCCGGCTCGGCCCTCCGCGGGAGGCGCTTTCGTGACGCGGGCTCGGACGAAGACCCCGAAGGGCGGCGGGCCGCTCGCCCATTTCCACGAGCCCACGCGCACCTGGTTCCAGGGCGCGTTCCCCGCACCCACCGAGGCGCAGGAAAAAGGCTGGCCGCCGATCCAGGCCGGAAAATCCACGCTTTTGCTCGCGCCCACGGGCTCCGGCAAGACGCTCGCCGCGTTCCTCGTCGCCCTCGATCGATTGGTTTTTTCCGAAGAACCTTCGAAAGAGGCGCGCTGCCGCGTGCTGTACGTCTCCCCCCTCAAGGCGCTCGCCGCCGACGTCGAGCGGAACCTGCGCGCCCCGCTCGCCGGCCTCACGAAGACGGCCGAGCGGCTCGGCGCCACGTTTCGTGTCCCCACCGTCGCGATCCGCTCCGGCGATACCTCCCCCGAGGACCGCGCGCGCCTCGGCAAACGCCCGCCCGACATCCTCATCACGACCCCGGAATCGCTTTTCCTCCTGCTCACCTCGAACGCGCGTGAAATCCTGCGTTCGGTCGACACGATCATCGTCGACGAGATCCACTCCCTCGCCTCTACGAAGCGCGGCGCGCACCTCTTTTCGTCCCTCGAGCGCCTCGAGGCGTTGCGGGAAGGCCAGCCGAGGACGACCCGCATCGGTCTCAGCGCCACGCAACGCCCGCTCGATGAAATCGCGCGCCTGCTCGGCGGGGGCGAGATCGACGAGAAGGGGAAGTTTTCCCCGCGGCCGGTCACGATCGTCGACGCGAGCGCGCCCAAAGCGCTGGAGCTCTCGATTGAAGTCCCGGTCGAAGACATGACCCGTCTGGGCGAGCCGGGCGAGGACGTGGGGAAGGGGCCTGGCGCGGAGCCGGCCGCTCGATCGATATGGCCGAGCATTCACCCGCGCCTCGTGGAGCTCGTCCGCGCGCACCGCTCCACCATGATTTTCGCCAACAGCCGCCGCCTCTCCGAGCGACTCGCGGCGGCGATCAACGAGGCCGCCGGCGCCGAGATCGCCGCCGCGCACCATGGCTCGGTCGCGCGGGACGAACGCGCGCGGATCGAGGAGGCATTAAAAGAGGGACGCCTTCCGTGTATCGTCGCCACCTCCTCGCTCGAGCTTGGCCTCGACCTCGGCGCCGTGGATCTCGTCATCCAGATCGAATCCCCCCCGAGCGTCTCGGCAGGTCTCCAGCGTGTCGGCCGCGCCGGCCACGCCGTCGGTGCCACCTCTCGGGGCGTGGTTTTCCCCAAGCACCGCGGCGATCTGCTCGCCTGCGCCGCCGCCACGAGCCGCATGATCGAGGCCAAGGTCGAGGCCACGTTTTACCCGCGAAACCCGCTCGACGTCCTCGCTCAGCAGATCATCGCGATCACGGCCATGGACTCCATTCACGAAGACGCGCTCTTTTCGCTCGTTCGTCGCGCCGCACCTTTCGCGGATTTGCCGCGGGCGAGCTTCGAGGGCCTGCTCGACATGCTCTCCGGGCGGTATCCGTCGGACGAGTTCGCCGAGCTGCGGCCCCGTATCGTCTGGGATCGAACGACGGGCGCGATGCGTGCGCGGGAAGGGGCGAAGCGGCTCGCGGTCGTCAATGCGGGCACGATCCCCGATCGAGGCCTCTACGGCGTTTTTCTCGCCACCGAGGAGGCCGCAGGCAAACCGGGACGGCGCGTCGGGGAGCTCGACGAGGAAATGGTCTTCGAGGCGCGGGAGGGCGAAGTGTTCGTCCTCGGCGCGTCTTCCTGGCGTATCACCGAGATCACGCACGACCGTGTCCTCGTCGTGCCCGCCCCCGGCCAGCCCGGCAAGATGCCCTTCTGGCGCGGCGATCGCGTGGGCCGCAACGTCGAGCTCGGCACCGAGATCGGCCGCGTCGCCCGCGAGATCACCAAGGCCGACGACGCCGCGGCCGAGCGATTGCTCCGCGAGCGCCATCATCTCGACCCGCGTGCCTCGAAAAACCTCGTGCGTTACATCCGCGAGCAAGCCGCCGCGACGGGCGAGGTCCCGAGCGACACGACGATCGTGATCGAACGTTTCGTCGACGAGGTCGGCGACACCCGCGTCTGCATTCTTTCGCCGTTTGGGGGACGCGTGCACGCCCCGCTCGCGAGCGCCATCGAGGAGCGTTGCCGCGCCGAGCTCGCGCTCGAGATCGAGGCCGTCTGGGCCGACGACGGCGTCGTCTTGCGTTTCCCCGAGGCCGAGGGCCCGCCCGACGCGCGCCTCTTGCTCCCCGACGCCGACGAGGTCGAGGATCTCGTCGTCCGGAGCCTCGGCGCCTCCGCCCTCTTCGCTGCCCGTTTTCGCGAATGCGCCGGCCGCGCCTTGCTCCTGCCACGCAAGCGCCCGGGCAAACGTTCGCCGCTCTGGGCACAACGAAAGCGCGCCTCGGATCTGCTCGCCGTGGCCGCGCGGTATGGCTCGTTTCCCATTCTGCTCGAAACCTACCGCGAGGTGCTGCGCGACGTCTTCGACCTGCCCGCGCTCATCGACCTGCTCAAGAAGGTCGAATCGCGCAAGGTGCGCGTGCACGAGGTCGAGACACGCGCGGCCTCGCCTTTCGCCGCGTCCTTGCTCTTCGGGTATGTCGGAAACTTCATGTACGACGGCGACTTGCCGCTCGCCGAGCGCAAGGCGCAGATGCTGGCGATCGACCATTCACGCCTGCGGGAGCTGCTCGGCGAGGCGGAGATGCGCGAGCTGCTCGATCCCGCGTCGATCGAGGTGCTCGCGCGATCGCTACAACGCCTCGATGGAAAACGACCGCTGAAGCACGCCGATCAGCTGCACGATCTGCTGCTCTCGCTCGGGGATCTTTCGCGCGAGGAGATCGTGGCGCGTGCGGGGACCGAGGAAGACGGGGGCGGGGCATCACGTGTAAACGTTTTTCTCGACGAGCTCACCCGGTCGCGACGGATCTTCGAGATCACGATCGCGGGCGAACGCCGTTTCGTCGCGGTGGAAGACGCGGGCCGCCTCCGGGACGCGCTCGGCGTCGTGCCCCCGGCCGGTTTGCCCGCGGCGTTCCTGGAACTTTCGTCCGATCCCCTCGTCGACATCACCTCTCGTTATGCCCGGACACACGGCCCCTTCCGCGCCGAGGACGTCGCGCGGCGTTTTGGCGTAGGCGTCGGCCCCGTGCGGGTCGCGCTCGCCACGCTCATCGAGCGCCGCCGCGTCACCGAGGGCGAGCTTTTGCCCGGCGGATCGGGCCGCGAGTATTGCGACGCCGAGGTCCTCCGTTCGCTCAAGCAACGCTCTCTCGCCCGCCTCCGCGCCGAGG
>JANMGF010001306.1:0-1639 GCA_031374535.1 Polyangium sp. (in: bacteria) | reverse complement strand
CTTCCTCGGCGGCTGCATCTCCTTGTAACTGAATCGGCCATACACCGTCGGACCCCGCATGTTCGCCTCGCCCAGGCCGAGGATCCCCATGCCGACGTCCTCGAAAAGCACGACGACGCCGAGCCATCCATCAAAAAACATCATTCCGTGGGTCAAGCGGTGCTCGGGCAGCCGGACCAGCGACATCTCGATGAGGTGGAGGGGTTTTCTCGCCATCTGCGCTGCCATGGGCACGAGCGCATCGAGGAGCGGCGAATCTTCGACGGGGTCGCCCTCCCGCAGGAAGGCGAGATCGGTGCCCAGCAGCGTGAAGAATTCATCCATCACCTCGGAATACCTGGCCCCGCGGGTCAGTTTGTCCTTCACGAGCGCGAGGATCCTCCGGATCTCGTCGGCGTCGGGTTTGTCTCGGATCTCGGCGGTGTCGGGGTTGTGCGCCAGAGACGCGGGGTGTCCGGACGAACCCTTCGGGGAGGGAGCACGAAACGAAGAACCAGGGGGACGGGAGTTTTTCATGGTACACACGTCGATCGGACTCGGGGTTTGTACGAGCGGCTCTCGCCGCGCAAGGCAAGGGTCGCCCCCCTCCATCGACCGGAGCCTAACCCGAGTTGCGTGATCGAGTCATTTTTTGGCGGCTGTTCGTCCGATTTCGAATGTTCCAAGAAAAACAGGGCGCGCCGAGGGGTTTATCCGGAAGAACACCCTGCCGAGCCGCCCTCGATCGGGGCCATCGTCCGTCCCAGGCTCCCCCGCGCGTCGCCGGGTCCTCGGTGCGCTGCCTGCGCGTCCCGGCTCACCGCGTTTGCCGGCTCTCGCGCCCTTGCCTTGCCGCCGGGGCGGTGCGGGCGCGGTTCGCTTGCCGTTCCCCCCTCGGGCGGACTTCTGGTAACCTCTCGCGCCCTCCATGGACAGCGCCCCCCTGAGCCTCGCCACCCAGATCGCGCTTCAGCGCGTGGGCCGCGTGCTCCGCGACAAGTGGCGCCTCGACAGCGTGCTCGGGACCGGCGGGTTCGGCGCGGTGTACGCCGCGACCCACCGCACCGGCAAACGCGTCGCCATCAAGATCCTCCACACCGAGCTCAACGCGATCGCCGACGCGCGGAGCCGCTTCCTGCGCGAGGCCTACGCCGTCAACGCCGTGACCCACCCGGGCATGGTCTCCATCCTCGACGACGACACGGACGACGACGGGAGCGTCTTCCTCGTGATGGAGCTGCTCGAAGGCGAGACCCTCGAGGCGCGGCGCCTGCGCAGCGGCGGCAGCCTCGACTTCGACGACGTGCTCTCCATCGCCGACCAGGTCCTCGACGTGCTCGCCGCTGCCCACGAGAAGGGCGTCGTGCACCGGGACCTCAAGCCCGAGAACGTCTTTTTCCTGCCCACGGGCCAGATCAAGCTCCTCGATTTCGGCGTGGCCAAGCTCCGCGAGGCGCCGCGCGGCAAGGCGCTCACGGTGAACGGCATCGTCATCGGCACGCCCGCGTTCATGCCGCCCGAGCAGGCCCGCGGGCAGTGGGAGCTCGTCGACGAGCGCTCCGATCTCTGGTCGATCGGCGCGACCATGTTCACCCTGCTCACCGGCCAGCTCGTCCATGGCCACCTCTCGCCCCAGGAGTCGCTCGTGGCGGCCTGAACG
>JANMGF010001289.1:0-2115 GCA_031374535.1 Polyangium sp. (in: bacteria) | reverse complement strand
GGGCGTCCACGCGCGCAGTTGTTGGAGGAAGGCGTCGAAGTCGGTGGCGATGAAGTAGGGCTCCCAGTTCGCGTAGTAGTCGAGAAAGTACACGTAGCCTCGCTCCTTTCCCCGGATGACGATGCAGAAGATATCTCCGCTCCCATCGTCGGCGATGGGCAGCAAGTGAGCGGCGAAGGCACCGTCGAGCGTCTCTTTGTTCCACAGGAGATCCCCGCACTTACGGTCACCTCCCACGCTGAAGAATTCCCTGACGCCTGCCTTTACGAAAGGCGCTCCGACAACGTCGATTATGTCCGGCTCTGGACAGCCTCCATTGTACTCTTGCAGGAACCTGCGATAGGGCTCGGGCAGGCGCACGCAGAGCTTCTCCTCCAGCTCTTGGAGGGCCTGCTCGCTCAGAGGTTCGCCGCGGTCTTTGATTTCCATGTCATGGTCTCTTTTGACTTGCTACGCGTCCGGCTCGTCGGGCTCCGCAGCCGCGTTCGCCGCCGCGTTCGCCGCCGCGAGCGCATCGATCTCAGCGAGTTCCTCGGGCGTCCACGCGCGTAGTTGTTGGAGGAAGGAGTCGAAGTCGGTGGCGATGAAGTAGGGCTCCCAGTTCGCGTAGTAGTCGAGAAAGTACACGTAGCCTCGCTCCTTTCCCCGGGTGACGATGCAGTAGACACTTCCTCCCGAATCGTCGGCAATGGGGAGCAAATGATCGGCGAAGGCGCCGTCGAGCATCTCCTTGTTCGACAGGAGATCCCCGCCCCCGCGATCTCTTTCCACGCCGTAGAACACCTTGACGTCCGAGCCCACGAAGGGGGCGCCGGCGATGTCGAGTATGTTCGGTGCTGGCCGGCCTCCATTGTATTCATGCAGAAACCGGCGATAGGGCTCGGGCAGGCGCACGCCGAGCTTCTCCTCCAACTCTTGGAGAGCCTGCTCGCTCATAGGTTCTCCGCAGTCTTCGAATTTCATGTCAAGGTCTCCCTTGTGTCGCGACCCCGCCGGTATGGCCCGTGGCCCCATGAATGTTCCTGGGCACGAGCTGCATCGTCGTCCCATCCTGGTGATGGTGCCACGTATAGCCTTCTTCCGGCTTGAGTTCCGCAGCTTTGTAGGCGAGGCCATAATCCCTATTCCTGTCCCCCGTCTGCTTGATCCTGACCTCCTTCTTCACGACCCCGGCAGCCTTGAAATCCGGATACCCCTCGGCGTCGAAGGGGACGCCCGTCTTCGGGTGTTTCTGGCCTGCGAGGTGTTTGTTCCGAATCGTCGGCGCCCCCGCTTGCCCCGCCGCCGCGCCATTTGGCTGCGCGGGGACGGGCCGCGTCGTCGTCTTGACCGTCGTGGACTTGCCGCTCCCCGTCGGCGGCCCCTTCCCTCCTCCCGACCACGCCTGCCCCTCCCGCGGCCCCGCCGCCTTCCCGCTTCCGCCTTTCTTCTTCGGAGCGAAGCCAGGGTGCCGTGCATGACACAGGTTGGCAAGACACTCCATCGCGCGCTCCGCGGAGAGGCCGGTCAGCTCCGGATCCCGCACGTTCCAATCCTCGAGCGGCCCCTCCGCTCGCTGCGGCTGCGGGGCGGGCGCGGGTTCGTCCTTCGCCTCGCCTGTCGCGCCGCGCGGGATGCGCTCCGCCGGTCGCGGCGGGACACGCGTCGCCGGGCGACATGCCTCCCCCGTGCTCCTCCCCCGGCGAACCTGCCCGGGTTCGGGGCACCTCACCTCACCTCACGCCGCGCTGCGAACGTCGTGACGGTCGTCGTCTCCGCCTCCCGCACCTGCCGCACCACGACCCTCGTCCGCGTCCGATGCGCCTCGTCCGGCTCCGGCGGCCTTTGAATGGGCTGCGGCCGCGCCTTCGCCACTTCGGCTTTTTTGGTCTCCTCGGGCGCCGCGTCCTTCTTCGCCTCCGCCTTGCGCACCGTGCCCGCAATCTTCGACGCCACGGGCCGCGGCGGTGGAGGTGGCGGGCAATTCATCTTGTTGTAGGGGATAGGCAAGAGCCAGAGGGTGGTCTCGGGCGCATGCGCGTCGAAAACGTAGAAGGGGGCGCCGTGGGGCCTTTCGATGTCGAGTTCCCGCGCCTTCCACAGAAACGTCCCGGAGTTCGAAACCGACCACCTCCG
>JANMGF010001249.1:0-2985 GCA_031374535.1 Polyangium sp. (in: bacteria) | reverse complement strand
GATGGCAGAGCTCGGCCTGATAACGACGAACCTCGGCGATCGGCAGATTGCGGATCTCGTCGCCGCGCCGGACATGGCTGATCCGCGCGACCGCGCCGCCCTTGCGATCCTCGACGCCATTGGAGACGGCGCCCATCACCTCGGCCCGATCGCCTACGGTGTCGTCAATATCAGGGCCGTGAACATGGCCCTCGTGCACGGCCACACCGAGCTCTGCGCATATCCTTATGCAGGCGCCGGCTACATCCTCTCCACGATCCTCGGGCGCGTATCCGAGGGCATCGCGTTTTGCAAGCTGGCCGAGGCGATCAACGCGAAGTTCCCGAGCGCAATGCAGCTGACGCGGCTCAATGTCGCCTGGGGGAGCTGCATCAACATGCAATACCCGATACGGGACGCCGCGCCGCTCTGGGCCGCTGCGCGGCAACGCGGCCTTGAATCGGGCGAATACCACATGCTCGGGGTCGCGTGTTTCCTCGAAACGATGGGGATGCTCTTCGCAGGCGACCAGATCGAGGACATCCTCGAGAGCGCCGACAAGAACCTCGCCATCGTCCGGCGCATCCGGCAACCCATGGCCATCGCGACCATGATCGTCGTCCGTCAGGGTGTCGCGTGCCTCGCCGGCAAGACGCGGGAGTGCACGTCGTTCGACGACGAGACGTTCAACGAGAAAGAGTATCTCGCGGGCCTCGACGACGAGCATTTCGGGAACACGAAGATCCACCATGCCGTGGTGAGGACGCTCGTTTGCCTTGTACAGAGCCGCTATGAAGAGGCCTGGGAGGCGTCCGAGGCCGCCGAGCGCACCTTGATGTACGCTGGCGGCAATCTCGCCTCGAAAATGCACCCCTTCCTCCGCGCCCTCGTGCTCCTCGCCATGCCTCGCGCCGAGGCGCCCGAGGAGGCCCAAAGACGGGCGGAGATGCTCGACAAGTACAGGGCGGAGGCCGACAAGCTCGCGACCTCGTCCCCGAAGAGCTTCGCGCACATGAAGACCCTGATCGACGCCGAAGCCGAGCGCGTCGAAGGCCACGTCGAGGGCGCGATCCGGCTCTACGAGCAGGCGATCCTCCTTTGCCAGGACAACAAGGCCCCTCATTTCGAGGCGATGGCCGGCGAGCTTTGCGCCAAGTTTTACCTGAGCATCGGCGCGCCCACGGCGGGCGGCGCTTACATGAAAAACGCCTACCGGACGTACGCGCACTGGGGCGCGACGCCAAAGACCGAGGCGCTCGAAACCGAATCCGCGCACATCTGGCCCTCGCTCCGCGAGGTGTCGCGCACGCGTTCGGCGTCGGTCAGCTCGAACCAGAGTGCGTCGCTCGCGACGAGGACGCTCCTCGGACAAACGAGCCTCGGAAGCCTCCGCGACGCCGCGCTGGTGGTCCGGGCCGCCCAGGAAATCGCGAGTGAAATCGACCTTCCCAAGGTCGTCGATCGGCTCTCCAAGCTCGTACTCGAGAATGCAGGCGCCGACCAGGGGGCGCTCATCCTGGCGCGCGACGGGCAGCTCGTCGTCGAAGCAACGTTCCGGCCGGCCGGCAGCGCCCTCGACGTGGGGCGCGGCCAGCCTCTCGACGAGGCGCTCGATTGCGCGAAGAGCGTCATCCATTACGTCACGCGTACCCTGGAGACCGTGGTGTTCGACGGTGCGCGGAGGGGGACGCGTTTCTCGGACGACCCCCACATCAAGCGCGTGGCGCCGAAATCGATCCTGTGCCTGCCGCTCCTCCACCAGGGAAGGCTGAGCGGCGTCCTTTACCTGGAGAACAGAGTGGTCTCCGGGGTCTTCGACGCGGCGCGGGTGGAGCTCCTCGCGCTCCTGTCCTCGCAGGCGGCCATCGCCATTGAAATCGCGCGCCTCATCGATGGCTCGCGCGTGGCGAACGAGCAGGTCAAGCGCGCGAACGAGCGGCTCGAGCTCGAGGTGGCATACCGGACGGAGGAGCTACGCCACGTCAACGACAGCTTGTTCGAGACGAACCATGTGCTCGAAAAGGAGCTCGAGCAACGCAGGGAAATCGAGCAGGAGCGCGCGGCCCTGCACGAGCAGGTCATCGCGGCGCAACGCGCGCGGCTCGCGGAGATGTCGACGCCGCTCCTTCCGATCACGAACGACATCGTGGTGATGCCGCTCATTGGCACGATGGATACCGAGCGCGCCGAGCAGGTGCTCAGCGTGGCCCTCGACGGCGCCCAGCGCCTCGGGGCCCGGGTCCTGATCCTCGACGTGACGGGCATGAAGCACGTCGACACGCAGGTGGCTGGGATGCTGGTGAACGTGGCCGCCGCGCTCCGGCTGCTCGGCTCGGAGACGGTGCTCACGGGCATCGCGCCGCGGATCGCCCAGACGTTGATCGCGCTCGACGTCGATCTGCGATCGTTCGTCACCATGGGCACGCTCCAGAGCGGAATGGAATACGCGCTCCGGCGCGCACGGAATGCCGATCTCGCGACGCCTCGTCGAGCGGCCCCGCGCCGGTAGGAGCAAAAGAATCACGCCCGCCCCGGCTCATGGATGCGGGGCGGGCGTGTGCTCGTGAGGGGGGTGGTTTGTCAGGGCTTTACGGAGCGGCGCAGAACGTGCCGCCCTTCGGGCCAGCGACGGCCGGAAGATCGATCAGCGCCGTATCCTCGTCGATGGAGAGCACGAACGCGACGAGATTCGCGATGTCCTCCGGCCCGGTGAGGTAACTCGGCGCGGCGAGCGCCTTGGCGTGCGCGACGAACGTGGCCGAGAAGAGCTCCTCGAGCGTCCGCGCATTGCCGGCGTGGAAATACGGCGCGCCGACCTGCATGCCGAGGATGGACGGCACGTTGAAGCCCTTGCCGTTCATTTCATCACCCTGGGCCTTGGCGATCATGTCGGCGCGCACCTCGATCACGTTCACGCCGGCCGGCGACATTGCGAACGTCCCGACCGGGCGAAGCGCGCACTGGATCGAATCGAGGCCGCCGTTCTTGGGGTTCGGCCCGCGCATG
>JANMGF010001246.1:0-18971 GCA_031374535.1 Polyangium sp. (in: bacteria) | reverse complement strand
CACGATCGGGAGCGACAAGGCGATGTTTTACCTGCACGCCATCCGCCAGGACCTCGGCGAGCAGCGGCGGAACCTGCCCGATCCCGCGTGGCTCCTCCGCGTCGGGCTCTACCTCGAGCTGCTCACGTGCCTCGGCATCTTCGAGGCGGTGCGGGCCGAGCACCCGGATCTGCTCTCGCCCGGCGAGCGCCTGGCCTTCGAGAAGAGCCCGGTCTTCGCCCGGATCCGCGAGCACATCGACGTCGCGGCCTGGCAGAAGGTCTGGGCGATGCGCGAGATCGTGCCGCGCTCGTCGGACCTGCTCGCCGCGGGGCCCGTGAGCTTCGCGAACCTCCTGCGCAAACAGAAGACGACGCTCGCGTTCTTGCACGCGCATCACGAGGACCTGAAGCACGCGATCGCGCTCGCGGGGCCGAACCTCGACAATTCACAGGAGACCTGGCACCGCGTCTTCCGCGACGCCGAGCGCGCGGTGCTGAAGAACGGGCTCGCGGCGTTCCCCGAGCTCGGCTGGCTCGACAAACGCACGCGTGATTTCGCCATGTGGCACCAGCGTGGGCTCTTCGGCAGCTACGCCTTGCCCGAGTCGTTGACCGGCGCGTTCGGCGATCAGGACGGCCTCTTTCCCTCGGCGTGCCGGCAGTACCGTCACTCGATGAACGAGGTCGCGCGTTTCGCCCGTGAGCGTGGGCTCATGGATCACACGGGCGACGATTGTATCCCGCGCACCGCGAGCCTCTTCGAGGCGTACCTGCGCGGCGACAAAGGCCTCATCGACGCCTTGCAGCGGCGCGACGGGTACGGGGGCGGCCTGGACGCGGCCGAGCCCCTCTCGACCGGGCCCGAGCCGACGGACGCCGAGGTCGCCGCGCTCCTTCGTCGTTTGCCCGTCTTCAAACCGCTCACCGATCGTGAGCTCGAAAGGCTCACACAGAAGGCGCGTCACGCGACGTACGGGCCCCACGATCGGATCGTGCGGGAGGGGGAACGTGGCTCCTCGCTTTTTGTCGTCGCCACGGGCGGGGTCGAGGTGCTGGTGCGGCAAGAAGGCGGCCAGGACGTCGCCGTCGCCACGCTCGAGCGAGGCGGGATCTTCGGCGAGGTCGCGTTGCTCACGGGCAGCGAGCGCACCGCCACGGTACGCACGACCTGCGAGGCGACGCTGTACGAGATCAGCAGGCAGGCGCTCTTGCCGATCATCGAGTCACGGCCGCAGCTCGTGGTGGAGCTCGGCCTCTTGATCGCCACGCGGCAGATCGATCGCGAGGGGCGCAGCAAGCAAGCCGAACGCGAGGGCTTCACGGCGCGGATCCGGAAGTTTTTCCTCGATTAGGCAGAGCGCTACGTCCCATCGAGGAGCCAGCTCAGCGCCTCGGCCTCCTCCTGAAAAAACGCAAACGACGGCAAACCCTGCTCCGCCGACATACGCGCGAGCTGCATCTTCGTGAGCGTGCTCGACACGACGTTCGCCGCGCGCACGCAGCCGTTTTTTTGCGCGACCTCCATGGTCTTCTCGACGAACGCGCTCACGTCGGGCTTCTGCGCCGCGAAGTCCGCGGTGTTCGCGAGGACCCGCCAGCGGCGCCCGAAGAGCGGCTGCGTCGCGCGCACGAACTCCTCGTGGTAGGCCCGCGCCTGATCGATCGTCCAGAAGCCCCACACCTCGAGCCGCACGAGCCTGCGATCCCGCTCCACGTGGATGCCATAGCCGCTGCGGGGCCTCGACGGCGGCGGGGTCGACGGCCGGGACGCGCGGGGCGGCGGCGGGGTCGATTCGTACGTCACCGAAACGAGTTTTTCGCGCCCGACGGAGCTCATGCCTTGTGCCAGCGTGTCCGCGGGGAAGAGGGCCTCGGCGAGCGCGACGATCGCCGCGGAGGCGCTCGTGAATCGATCGGCCGGGTTTCGCGCGACACACCCGGTGAACCAGGTGTCGAGGGCCGCGGGCAAGACCACGCCGTGGAGCCGCCGCGCCCGCGCCGACGTGGGCTCGGGCAGGGCGGCGTCGAGGCAACGCGCGAGGGTGATCAGCGACGGAGCTTTTTCGAACTCCTCCCTCCAGTAAGGCGCGCCGACGAGCAACATGTACGCGGTGTGCCCGAGCGCGTAGATGTCGACCGCCGGGCCGATGGGCTGGTCCATGAAGATCTGCTCGGGCGCCATGAAGTAGGGGCTGCCGAGGATGGCTCTCGTTTGCATCCCGATGGCCAGGTGGCCATCGGCCTTGGCGATGCCGAAGTCGAGCAGCTTGATGCACGGCGAGCCGTCGTCGCGGTGCGTGAGGAAGATGTTGTCGGGCTTGATGTCGCGGTGCACGACGCCCGCCGCGTGGGTCTTGTCGAGCGCGAACGCGGCCTGGGCGAGGTAGGTGCGCACCTCGGCCGCGGGGAGCAAACCCCGCTCGGCGACGACGACGCCGAGGTCCTTGCCGCGGAGGAGCTCCATCGCGAGGAACGGCAAGCCCGAGGGCTCGTCCACGCCCGCGTCCACGACACGCACGATGTGATCACTCTCGAGCTCGCCGAGGATCCGCGCCTCGCGCTCGAAGCGAGCCTTGAAGTCGGCGTGCTCGGCGAGCAGGTTCGAATGGATGATCTTGAGGGCCCTGCGCCCGGCCGTGCGTTCGTCCGTCGCCTCGTAGATCGCGCCCATGCCGCCCGCGCGCAGGAGCCGTACGATGCGGTAACGTCCGTGAAAGAGCTGCGCGGGGGCGAGGGCGCCGAACGGAACCACATCCCCGCCGGATTCCGACATGTCGCGAGGGTAAAGCGACGGTATCGGCGATTCAAGGCGCGCCGAGGTCGTCGTCCTCTTCGTTCTGCAGCGGGCGTCCGAGCGCCGCGCAAAGCTCGGTCCACGCTTCGAGGATCGACGTGTGCCGGTCCGTGGGCGCGCTCGCGAGCACCCGCGTGACCCACGGATCCACGGCTTCCGGCAGATCGGGGCGGAGCGCGCGCAGGCTCGGGCGCGGGTCGGTCGAGACGGCGCGGAGCAGCTCCACCATCTTGCGCGCCGGGAACGGCAGGCGGCCAGCGAGCATGCGGAAGACGACGGCGCCGAACGAGTAGACATCCGCGCGGTGGTCGAGATCCTTGGGTTTTCCGGCCCAGATCTCGGGCGCCATGTACGTCGGTGATCCGGCGATGGTGCCGTCGCGCGTGACGGTGAACCCTCCGACCTCCTTGGCGAGCCCGAAGTCCAGGAGGCGGACGCGGCCGCGGGCCTTGGTTCGGAGCACGAAGATGTTCGCGGGTTTGACGTCGCGGTGCACGATGCCGCGCGCGTGGGCGGCGGCGAGGGTCTCGGCGACGGGGCCCATGATCTCGAGGGTGCGGTCGACGGAGACGGCCGTCCCGCGGGCCTCGGTGGCGCGCACGTAGGCCTCGAGGTCCTTGCCTTCGAGAAGCTCCATCACGATGTACAGCGTGCCGTTGTCGGAGCGGTTGAAGGCGAGGATCTGCGTCGCGCTCGTGCCGCTGAGCAGCCCCATGGCGCGGGCCTCGCGGGCGATGCGGGTCGTGAAGACGGGCTCGCTCGTGATGTTCGGCAAGAGGCACTTCACGGCCACGGGCGCGCTGAGGTCCATGTCCTCCGCGCGAAACACGTAGCCGTGCCCGCCGCTGCCGATGAGGTCGACGAGTTTGTACCGACCGTCGATGACGTCACCCGCGCGATACGACATGGCCTTCCTCGTACTCCCGCGTCTCTCGGCCGCGGCAGGTCCGTACGATACCGAAGTAGGCCCGAGGGCCGCAACGGGCAGCGAACTTCGGGTATGTTGGGCCCATGATCCGTCGGTCTCCGGTCGTCCTTGCGCTCCTCGTCCTCGGCTGCTCCGGCGAGGGCCTTCCCCCGCCGCCCGCGCCGCCCACGATCGGGCCGCCCGCGCCGCCTCCGGCCGCGAAGGTCGAGGAGAAGACCGCGCCCAAAGGTCCCGCGGCGCCCATCGCGAAAAAGGAGCCACGCGTCACCGAGCTCCACGGCATCAAGCTCGTCGACGATTATGCGTGGCTGCGCAAGAAGGACACGCCCGAGGTGCTCGCGTACCTGCGCGCCGAGAACGCCTACAGCGAGGCCATGACCGCCGGTCTCGCGCCGCTTCGTGAGCGTATCTATGGCGAGATGCTCGGTCGGCTCCAGGAGACCGACGTGGAGGTCCCCTTCCGGGAGGGGGCGTATCTCTATTACACGCGCACCGAGAAGGGGAAACAATACCCCATTCATTGCCGGAAGGCCGTGAAAGGGGGAGAGGCCGCGCCCGAGGAGGTCGTGATCGATCCGAACGAGCTCGCGAAGACCGAAAAATACGTGGGCCTCGGCCCGATGGCCGTCTCCGAGGACGGGAATCTCTTCGCTTATGGCCTCGACACGACGGGTTTTCAGCAGTTCGTGCTGCACGTGCGGGATCTGAAGACGGGCAAGGAGCTTGCCGACCGGGCCGAACGCGTCACGTCGCTCTCCTTCGCGAAGGACGGGAAAACCCTCTTTTATACCGTCGAGGATGCGACCACGAAGCGCTCGCACAAGTTTTTCCGGCACAGCCTCGGCGACGATGCGGCGAAGGACGCGCTTCTTTACGAGGAGAAGGACGAGCGGTTCCGCCTCTTCGCGGACCGATCGACCAGCAAGAAGCTCATTTTCGTCCAGTCGACCAGCCACACGACGAGTGAAGTCCGCTTCTTGCCGGCCGACAACCCCGACGCGGCGCTCACGCTCGTCGAGCCGCGGGAGCAGGATCACGAGTACGACGTGGAACATCGCGGCGACGAGCTCGTCATTCGCACGAACAGCCCCGCGGCGCCAGGCGGGCCGAAATCGACGAACTTCCGGGTCGTGGTGACGAAGGTCGCGTCGCCGGGGAGGAAATCGTGGAAAGAGACGATCCCGCACCGGAAGGACGTGATGATCGAGGGCGTGGAGCTCTTCGCGAACTTCGCCGTCGTCTTCGAGCGCGAGGACGCCTTGCGCCAGATCCGCGTCGTCGACCCGAAGAAGGTCTCGCTCGAAGGCTCGCACCGGGTCACGTTGCCCGAGCCGATCTTCACGTTGAACCACGAGAAGAACCGGGAATGGGATCAGCCGCTCTACCGGTTCCGTTTCGAATCACCGACCACGCCGGCGACGGTCTACGAATACGAGCCGAAGAAGCGCGCGCTCGTGCAGAAAAAACGCGTCGAGGTGCCGAGCTACGACGCCACGCGGTACGAGTCGAAGCGGGTCTATGCCACGGCGAAGGACGGCACGAAGATCCCGATCTCGCTGCTCTTCAAGAAAGGCACGCCCCCGGACGGGAAAAACCCGACGTTCCTTTATGCGTACGGCTCGTACGGGTTCCCCATCTTCCCGATGTTCTCGGCCGCGACATTTTCCCTCGTGGATCGAGGCCTGGTCTGCGCCATCGCGCACATCCGCGGCGGCGGGGAAATGGGCAAGACGTGGCACGAGGCCGGGCGCATGAGGACGAAGATGAACACGTTCACCGATTTCGTGGACGTGACGGAGGCGCTCGTGCAAATGGGCTGGGCCGCGAAGGATCGTATCGCGATCCAGGGCGGGAGCGCGGGGGGCCTCTTGATGGGCGCGGTGCTGAACATGCGCCCGGATCTTTATCGCGCGGCGATCGCCGACGTGCCGTTCGTGGACGTGATCAACACGATGCTCGACGAATCCTTGCCGCTCACGGTGGAGGAGTTCGAGGAGTGGGGGAACCCCAAAAAGAAGGACGAGCTCGAGTACATCGCGCGGTATAGCCCCTACGAGAACGTCGCGAAGAAGGCGTATCCGTCGATCCTGGTGAACACGTCGTACAACGACAGCCAGGTGATGTACTGGGAGCCCGCGAAGTGGGTGGCGAAGCTCCGCGTGACGAAGACGGACGACAATCCGCTTCTGCTGAGGATTCACCTCGAACCGGCAGGGCACGGGGGCAAGTCGGGGCGGTACGAACGCATGCAGGAGATGGCGTTCAAGTATGCGTGGATTCTGGAGAGGCTCGGGGTGACGGAGGGGAAGTAGGGGAGCGGAGGCTCAGGACGATTCGCCCAGGCTCCACGCCGCTTCATGGAAGAGGTGCTGGAGCTTGTCCGCGGCCTCCTCGTAGACCTGCTGCAATGACCCCGCGTGCGACAGCGTGATGCTCCAGTTGCGCTCCGCAATCTCGATGGCAGCCCGGTTATCGCGATTGACCATCACACGCATTCCGATCCGCACGACATGCGCGTGCACCGACACCTCGACATCCCCATAGGCGCTCCCGTCCTCGTCGAGCTTGAACGCGCCTTCCCCTTCGCGCACCGGCGTGAAGCCGTCGACGGGCCAGCCCATATAATCCCGCAGCCCATGCGCGAGCGTCTCCAGCACCACGCGGGCGTCACCCCGCGCGCGGGAAAGCTCGGTCGCGAGGCGGGTCAGAACCTCGATACGTCGGTAGATGGTCATGACCGGGCAACGTACCAGGGTCCGCGAGGGTCCACCGAGGTCCCGACCTCTGCGAAGCCTCGGGCGTGAGCCTCGTCCAAGGTCGCGACCTCAGCGAAGCCTCGGGCGTGAGCCTCGTCCAAGGTCGCGACCTCGGCGAAGCCTCGGGCGTGAGCCTCGTCCAAGGTCTCGACCTCGGCGAAGCCTCCGCCTTCAGCCTCGACCGGCCTTCATCGCCCGCTCTGCGGCTTGGCCTCTCGTTACGCCGTCACGAGCCGCTCGACCTCGCCGTACGTCGCCGCGATGGCCTCGTCGAGCTTGCCGACCTCGGTCCCGCCGGCCTGCGCCATGTCGGGACGGCCGCCGCCACGACCGCCCACGATCGCGGCCACGTTTTTGATCACGTCGCCGGCCTTCACCCGGCTCGTCGCGGCCTTGGAGACCATCACCGTGAGCTGCACCTTGCCCGCGTCCACCGCGCCGACGAGCACCACGCTGGTCTCGCCGAGCTTGTCCCGGAGTTTTTCCGCGATCTCGCGCAGCGCTGCCGCCTGCGTGCCGTCGGGCATGCGCCGCGCGAGGACCTTGAGCCCGCCGATCTCCCGCGCCTCGGCCAGCATCGCGTCGATGCCACCCCCACCGCCGCCGCCAGGCCCGCCGCCCTCGATCAGACGGCGCTCGAGCTCGGCCACCTTCTTCTCGAGCTCCCGCTCGTGCGCGACGATCTTGCCGATCTTGTCCGCGAGGTCGCCGCCCTGGGCCTTCGCCACCTGGCGCGCCTTGGTGATGTCGTCCTCGAGGCTGCGCACGTACCCGAGCGCGTTTTTGCCCGTCGCCGCGAGGACACGGCGCACGCCCGCCGCGACGCCGCCCTCGCCCGTGATCTTGAAGAGGCCGATGTCGCCGAGCGCCCGCGCATGCGTGCCGCCGCAGAGCTCGATCGAGTCCTCGGTCATCGTCAACATGCGCACGACGTCGCCGTACTTCTCCTCGAAGATCGCCACGGCGCCACGCTTGCGTGCCTCGTCGATGGCGAGGACCTCCGTGAGCACCGGCGCGTTCTCCAGGACCTTGCCGTTCACGAGGTCCTCGATGCGCTCGATCTCGTCACGCGTGAGGGGCCTATTGTGCGCGAAGTCGAAGCGGAGCATGTCGGGGCCGACGCGCGAGCCCTTCTGCTGCGCATGCTCGCCGAGCACCGTGCGCAGGGCCCAGTGGAGCAGGTGCGTCGCGGAGTGGTTGCGCCTCGTCGCGCCGCGCGCGGCGTGATCGACCGTGAGCGTGACCTTCTGGCCCACGGCGATCTCGCCCGCCTCGACCACGCCCTCGTGCACCACGAACCCGGCGAGCGGGCGCTGCGTGTCCGTGACGCGGATGCGAAGATCACCCGCCGTGATCACGCCCGTGTCGCCCACCTGGCCGCCGCTCTCCGCGTAAAACGGCGTCTCCTTCACCACGACCTCGACGCGCGTCCCCGCGCTCGCGCGATCCACGAGCGAACGAGCGAGTTTGTCCGAGCCGTCTCTCTTCTCGACCGCGATGACCGCGACGACTTCGCTCTCGCCCGTCTCGCGCTCGTAGCCGGTGAAGACCACGGGCGACGCGAGTTTTTCGCGCGCCTGACGGTAGGCGGGATCGAGGGCCGCGGTGGGATCGATCGGGCCGTCGACCTCGTCGGCGCCTTTGATGATCTTCTCGGCGCCCTCGAGATCCACGCCGTAGCCCTGCTCGCCGCAGATGACCTGCGTGAGGTCGAGCGGGAAGCCGTACGTGGTGTAAAGGTCCGCCGCGGCAGGGGCCGAGAGCTTGCTCTCGCCGCGCAGCTTCATCTCGTCGAAGCGCTCGTCGAGGATCTTGATGCCGCGCTTCAACGTGGCGCGGAAGCGGACCTCTTCGTCCTCGGTGACACGCGCGATGAGCTCGCGCCGATCACGGAGCTCGGGGTACACGTCGCCCATCCGATCCACGACGAGCATCGCGACCTCGTGGAGGAAGGGCTTGTCGATGCCGAGCCTGTAGCCGTGCCGGATCGCGCGGCGCATGACGCGGCGGAGCACGTACTCGCGACGCTGCTTCTCGGGCATCACGCCCTCGGCGACGAGGAAGGCCGTGGTGCGGGCGTGATCGGCGATGACACGCATGGAGACGTCGTCAGGGGCCTCGGTCGCGCCGTACTTCTTGCCCGCGAGCTCGGCCGCGCGCTCGACGAGCGGGCGGAGGAGGTCGGTGTCGTAGTTCGAGGTGACTCCTTGGAGCACGAACGAAATGCGCTCGAGCCCCATGCCGGTGTCGATGCTCGGCGCAGGCAGGGGCGCGACGGGCGCGTCCTTCTCCGCGCGGTCGTACTGCATGAAGACGAGGTTCCAGATCTCGGTCCAGCCAGAGCCATCGAGCCGGGGCTCCTCGCCGAAACGAGAGAGGTCCGCAAGGCCGCCCGTGAAGAAGTGGATCTCCGAGCAGGGGCCGCAGGGGCCGGTGTCGCCCATGCTCCAGAAGTTGTCCGTCATGCCGAGGCGAAGGATGCGTTCGTCGGGGAACCCCGTGACCTTGCGCCAGAGCTCGGCCGCTTCCTCGTCGGCGGCGAAGCCGCCCTCGCCCTTGAAGACGGTGATGACGAGTTTGTCCTTCGGGACGCCGTAGACCTTCGTGAGCAGCTCCCAGGCGCTGACGATGGCCTCTTCCTTGAAGTAGTCGCCGAAGCTGAAGTTGCCGAGCATCTCGAAGAACGTGTGGTGGCGCGCGGTGACGCCGACGTTCTCGAGGTCGTTGTGCTTGCCGCTGATACGGATGCACTTCTGGCTGCTCGCGGCGCGCTTGATGGCGCGGCGGTCCTTGCCCGTGAAGACGTCCTTGAATGGCACCATGCCCGCGTTGACGAACATCAACGTGGGGTCGTTCTGCGGGACGAGCGGCGCGCTCGGGACGACCTCGTGGCCGCGGGAGGCGAAGAAATCGAGGAAGGTGCGGCGGATCTGATGGCTCGAGGCGGACATGACGCCCGCCCATCTACCATGTTTCGAGCCCTAGAACATGATCCCGAGGTACCAGCGGAGCGTCTGCGCCGTCTGGGTATCGAGGGCCGGCGCGCCGCGGTTCACGGGGTCGGTCTGGTAACGGGTGGCCTCGCCGGGCAGGTAGTTGAGGCCGGCGAGGGGGAAAAGGACGCCGTACTGGAGCATCGTGTAGAAGCCGCCCATCTGATCGGGCCGGTCGTTCAGCGTGCCGTCCTTGGCCTGGAAATACAGCGAGAAGTCGAGCTCGATGCCGAGGTCGCGCGCGTTGCCAGGGGCCTGGATGAACTCGCTGGCGCGGCTCCAGATGATCGCGGCGCTGCCGCCGAGGCGCTGGCCGTTGGGGTCACGGGCGAAGTCGTACTGGACCGCGGGGCGGAAGTAATACGCGCCCTGGACGCGGCTCAGGATGTTGCGCCAGAGGATGAGGTCGATGCGGTAGTCCTGGTGGAACCGGAACGTCGAGTACGTCCGGTTGCCCGTGAGTTGCCGCTCGACGCCGTTGCGGGGAGGCGCGAGGCCCGCGACGTCCGGATCACCCGAGGCCCAGCCGAAGCCGAGGTCGAGGCGGAGCTTGTCGTCGAGGGCGCGGAACTCGGACTGCCCGGCGACGCCGAAGCTCTGCACGGTCCATCCCGTGTCGGTCGGGTCGAGGGGGTTCTGCTCGACCGTCGTGCCGCCTGCGGTCTCGAGGTTGTCGATGGTGCCGTAGACCATCGCGGCCTCGGCCTCGAAGCGGAACTTCTTGTAGAGGAACTGGAACCAGAGGTCGGGCGTGAAGAACTGGGCGCCGCGGCGGGCGTACCCGACGCGGATGTCGGTCGGGGCCTGGCCGAAGGTCGCGCTCGTCGAGGGATCGGTCGTGTCGTTGGCGAGGACCTGGTTGCGATACGCGAAGTAGAGGCCGCCGTTGATGACCGGCAGTCCCTTGGCGAGATCGAGGCGCGCGAGCTCCGGATCACGCCTGCGCGCGGCCATGAAGACGTACTGGCTCACGTCGTCGAGCTGGCCGAGATCGTAGGGCTGACCTTGCTGCTCGCGTTGCGAGGCGCTCGTCGGGCCTTCGCTGATGAGGTCCCACGCGCCGGCGAAGTAGAGGTCGTACTTCTTGATGCCGGTGACGAACATGATCCGGTCGACCGTGCTCTGCCAGTCGGAGTCGTAGCCGTTGCCCTCGTTGTTGAGCATGCCGAGGCCCCACTGGTTCGGCATGCGGCCGAAGCGGAGGAGGCCGACGGGCGTGACGTACTCGCCCCACGCGCGCTTGACGACGATGCTGTCGGTGATGTTCGTTTGTCCTGCAACGGGCGCCCACGCCGTCGTCGCGAGCGCGCCGAGCGGCGCATATCCGCCACGCGCGCCGACGGTGTAGCCGCTGGCCGTGCCGCCCGAGGGCGTGTTCCAGCCGCCTTCGGGCGAGGAGCCGAGGACGAGGTTGTCGAGGATGTCGATCTGCGAGAGGACCCGGAGGTTGTCGCTGATGTGCAGCTCGGGGTTCAGGCGGAAGCGCATGTTGGCGCCGGCCTGGGTGTTGTTCTCGCAAGGCGTCGGGGCCGTGGGATCGTCGCCGCAGAGGCGCACGGTCTGCACTTCGCCGGCCGTCGGGTTGTAGGCGTTGTCGGGCGGCTGCGGCCAGAGCGAGGTCGCGAAGGGATCACGGCGGCCGAGCGCGAAGTGATGGAAGAGCTCGGCGCGGACGCGGAAGAGGCCGTGAATCTCGAGGCTCGGTCGCGCCTGGGACCACCAGTCCTCGGCGAAGACGTCGCTCGGTCGCACACCGACGTCGCCCGTGGGCGCGGGGCGGCTCTCGCCCTGACGGGTGAGGGCGCGCGCGTCGCGATCGGGATCCGGGGTGGTGGGGATCGGCGCGGCGGACTTTTCGGCGGGCGCTTTTGCCGGCGCCGGCGAGGGGGGCGGCGTGCCGGTCGCGGCGCCGTCGGGAGGCACGAGCGGCTCGTCCGGCGCGGTCGTCGGAGGCTCCGCGGGCTGCGTGGGCTGCGGGGGAGGCGGCGCCGCGGGTTGGGCCAGGGCGGAGGCCGGAGCGCACAGGCCCACGACGAGCGCTACGAGGGAAGCGGTCGTTCCCGTTCCCGTTCCGTACGAGGAGCCTTGGTACCGCGACGAAGTTCGCATCGGCGTTTGCTGCGTGTCTCGCGCCGGTCGGGGCCCCGCCTTGGAAACCGCGTGCCGCGCGCTGGGTGGTGTCGAACGAGGTTCGTCTTGCCGTGCGCCACGGCTCGGCCGGGCGCTGGGCAGGGGCGATGTCTCACGCCCGGCGGGTGTGGTCAACGTGGATCGATGTTGGCGGCGTGGCCAAGGGACAGGTTCCGAGGTCCCTCGGGGAAAACCCGGCGGAGGCCCGAGACGGCCATGGTCCAGCCTCCAGTGAGAACGAAACGGCCCGAAATTTCAATCGAATCCAGGATCCCCGTTGCGGCGCTCGGGACGGTCTTCTATTCCTGCAATTCTCGTGTACCGCCGTTCCCTACGTGCCGGTTTCGCTCCGCGCCAAGGCCAAGAGGATTGATGAGAACGCGACTATCGCCAAGGCTGCTGCCTGTTCTAGGGCTCTTCTCCGTCTCGCTCGTTCCCACGGCCGCGCTGGCCCAGGAGACCACCACCGAAGGAGCCAAGAAGGGAGAGTTCTCCGTCCAGCGGTTCGAACCAGCGCCGGGCTCGAAGAACTACCTCTCGGTCGAGGGCGCCCGCATGGACGCCGCGATGGGGTTCACCGCAGGCGTGATGGTGAACTACGCGAACCGACCGTTCGTGGTGAAAAGTTGTCGCGCGCAGGCGGACTGCAGCGCGCCGAACGCGACGATCCAGGACGTCGCGGTCATCAGCGACATGTTCACCGCCGACGTGCTCGCGTCGTTGACGCCGATCCCGGCGGTGCAGATCGGTTTGCGCCTGCCCGTGACGTACGTGAGCGGGTCGGGGATCAACCTCACCACGGGCGGGCCGGACCCGAATGGCCTCACGGCGTTCGGCGTCGGTGACGCGATGCTCGAAGGAAAGTTTCGCTTCTACGGCGATCCGAAGACGAGCGCGGTCGTGCTCGGCGGCGCCGTGGACGTGTCGGCGCCGCTCGGGACCCTCACCGCGACGGACAAGTACATCGGCAACAGCACGCCGATCACGGCAGGCGGCCGGCTCATCTTCGACGGATCGTTCGGCGCGCTCTCGTTCGGCCTGAACCTGCGCGGGGTCTACCGGCCCGAGGCGCGGCTCGGCTCGACGACGCTCGGTCCCTTCGAGTTCCGGTACGGCGTCGGCGCGGGCTACCAGGTGAGCCCGACGTTCCGCTTGGTGGCCGAGGGCTACGGCGGCACGAAGTTCAGCTCGCTGAACGGGACGAACTCGCTCGAGGTCGACGGCGGCATCCAGGTCACGCCGCTGAGCCTCCCGCTCGCGTTCACGCTCGGCGGCGGCGGAGGCGTGTTGCAGGGCGTCGGCGTCCCGCTCTTCCGCGCGCTCGGCGGCCTCTCGTTCGTGAGCGAGGTCGGCGACGAGGACAAGGACGGCATCAACGACAAGAACGACAAGTGCCCGTCGATCGCCGAAGACAAGGACGGCTTCGAAGACGACGACGGCTGCCTCGAGGACGACAACGATCAGGACAAGGTCGTGGACCTCAAGGACAAGTGTCCGCTGAAGCCGGAGACGATCAACGGCCTCGACGACGACGACGGGTGTCCGGACGAGCTGCCCGATCGCGACAAGGACGGCATCGGGGACGCGGACGACAAGTGCCCCGAAGACTTCGGCAAGATGCGGGTGAAGGAGTTCTACGGCTGCCCGGACAAGGATCAGGACGGCGTCGCCGACAAGGCCGACGGCTGCCCCGATCAGCCCGAAGACACCGACGGCTTCGCGGACACCGACGGCTGCCCGGATCCGGACAACGACGGCGACAAGATCAACGACGACAGCGATGAGTGCATCGACACGCCGGAGGTCTACAACGGCTTCAAGGACGAGGACGGCTGCCCGGACGAGGCGCCGGACTCGGACAAGGACGGCATCCCGGACGACAAGGACAAGTGCCCGAAGCAGCCCGAGAACCTGAACGGGTTCGAGGACACGGACGGCTGCCCGGACAAGGGTCCGTCGCTCGTCCAGATCACGGAGGACGACATCAAGATCCTCCAGCGCGTCGAGTTCGCGACGGGCAGCGACAAGATCCAGGGCGCGACGAGCTTCGCGGTGCTCAACGCCGTGGCGAGCGTGCTCGACATCCACAAGGAGATCTTCCTCTTGGAGATCGCGGGTCACACGGACAACGTGGGCGTCGCGGATCAGAACCGGGCGCTCTCGCAGAAGCGCGCCGAGGCCGTGGTCAAGTACCTCATCGACAAGGGCGTGGACAAGGCGCGGCTCCAGGCGAAGGGCTACGGGCCCGACAAGCCGGTCGCCGACAACAAGCAGACGGCGGGCCGTCAGAAGAACCGCCGCGTCGAGTTCAACATCCTGAAGTCGGCGAAGAAGAGCAACGTGCAGTCGACGCCGGCTCCGTGATGCGACGAGAGGAGCGAGGCCCGAGCAAGCGGCCTCGCTCCTGATCTTTCCCGCCCTGAAAAGCCCCTCCTCCGCGATCCTTTCTCGCGAAAGGAACCAAAGAAACCGCCGGGTGTCCTGGTAGAGTCTCGTCGACAGGATCGGGGGCCCTGGTCGCCTCCGCGTTCCTTCGATGCGGAGGCACCCCAGGATGTCCTCGAACAGCGCTCGTCCGCGCCTCGCCGTCGTCGTGATGGCGTTTCTTGCCCTGGTTTTTCCAGGGCTGCTCACCGCATGCCGCGAGCCGGAGCGACCGCTCCTGCCGCGATCGCAGACCTGGGCCGAGCTCCGGACGGTCCGGCGCGAGGTCGTGGTCGCGCCCCCCGGAGAGGCTTCGAGGCCGCCGTATCCGCGAGAGAGGCTCGTGGACGGAGAGGTCGTCCAGGTGCGGGAAAACGGGCTCGCGTGGCTGCGGCGTGACGGCGGCGCGACGCTGCTCGTGCGCGGGCCAGCCGAGCTCGTGCTCCATTCGGACGTGATCGAGATCAAGCACGGTCGCGTCTTCGTCGACACGCCCGCGTCGATCACGACCGAGCTCTCGACGCCGACGGGGCCGCTGCACCTCTCGCACGTGCGCGCGAGCATCGACGTGGCCCAGAAAGACGGCGCCACGGACGTGTACGTGCTCGCAGGCGAGGTGCGCACGGACGGCGCGGCGCGCGCGACGGCAGGGGAGCAGCTCCTGCTCGCGCAAACCAAGGGCGGGCCGACCGCGAAGACCTCGCCGGTGCTCACGTGGGAGGACTGGACGGGAGGTCTGGCGACGACCGACAGATCCGCCGAACCTTCGCCGTACGGCGTGGGCACGGTGGGCGCGCGTCGTCCCGGTGAGCAGGGCGCGCCGCGTTTTCCGCTGGCGATCCAGAGGCTCGACGTACGCGTGACGATCCAGGAGGACTTCGCGATCACCGAGGTCGACGAGGTCTTCTTCAACCCGAGCTCGTCGACGGTCGAGGGGATCTACCGCTTCCGCACGCCCGCGGGCGCGAGCCTGCACAAGTTCGGCGTGGACCGCGAGGGCGTGGTTTTCTGGGGGTACGTCAAGGAGAAGCAGGCCGCCGCGGCGCAGTACCAGGCGAACGTCTACGAGGGCAGCAAGGAGGATCCGGCGCTGCTCGAGTGGGAGGCGCCGGGCGTGTACAAGGCGCGGCTCTATCCGATCCTGCCGGGGCAGGCGCGGCGCGTCGTGGTGCGTTACGCGGAGTGGCTCGGTCGTACGGGGCCAAGAGGCGAGCGCCGGCTCTACGTGTATCCGATGGCCGCGGAGGGCCGAGAGGGCTCGCTGCCGCACATCGAGGAGCTGACGGCGACGATCGATCTCGCGCGGGCCGGGGCACGCGAGGTGCGCACGGGCATGAGCGGCGTGCGCGAGGGCGGGACGATCACGGTGCGCGCGCAGGACTTCGTTCCGCGAGCGGATCTCGCGGTGGAGCTCTTCGACGATGGGCTCATCGCGCCGCGCGGATTCACGGCGCCGCACACGATGGATCTCGAGACGGTGCCGCCGTCCGAGCGCTCGGAGGCGATGCAACGCGCGAAGACGGAGGCCGATTACGTGATCGTGCCGGTGCGCGCGGCGGACGTGCCGCTCGCGAAGGGCGGGCTCGATCTGGCGATCGTGATCGATACGTCGGCCGCGACGGACGCGCCCTCGCTGGCGATCGCGCGCGCGACGACGGCGGCGCTGCTCGCGCACCTCGGCAAGGACGATCGGGTGGGCGTGTTCGGGGGCGATACGTCGCTCGTGCCGGTCGTGCCGGGCAAGGAAGGGCTCGCGGCGATCGACGAGGCGGGGCGGCGGGAAGTGCTGGCGCGGATGTCGCGGCTCGAGCGGGGCGGGGCGACGGATCTCGGCTCGATGTTGAGCCAGGCGGCAGGGCTCCTGGATCCGGCGCGGCGCGGCGCGGTGATGTACATCGGCGACGGCGCGCCGACGGTCGGCGAGCTTCGGCTGCAGGAGCTGCGGGACAAACTCGCGAAGCTGCCGAGGCCGGTGCGGATGTTCGGCGTGGGCGTCGGCGACGAGGCGGACATGGCGCTGCTCGAGGGCCTCGCGCGGGGAGGTTTCGCCGAGCGGGTGGCGGACGCGAACGCGGCGGCGCGCGTGGCGCTGCGGCTCTTGGAGCAGGCAGAGCGGCCGGTTTGGCTCGGCGCGCAGGTGGATCTGGGGCCGACGGTGGAGCGGATCTTCCCGCGGGATCTGGGCGCGCTCGTGGCGGATGAGAGCGTCGCGGTGATCGGTCGCGTCACGGCCGCGGGGCTGCCGACGGCGATGTCGGTGACGGGGCCCAGCGGTACAGTCAAGACAAACCTGCGGGTGACGCCGATCGAGGACCAGGGGGACCTGCGGCGGCGCTGGGCGGAGGGGCGGCTGCTCCAGATGATGGCCGAGGCGACGGGGCGCGCGGCGATGGTGGATCTCGGCGCGAGGCACGCGATCATCACGCCGGTCACGTCGCTCTACGTGCCGACGAAAAACGAGATGACGCCCGAAGAGCGGTCGGAGCTCGAACGCAAGAAGGGCATGGCGCGGAGCCTCGTCGATACGAAGCGGCGAAGGCCGATGGGGTGGACGCCGATCATCAAGTCGGATGCCGACGAGGAAGAGGAGGACGAGGGCGGGTCGCTCGATCAGGTCGCCGCGAGCAACGCCGACAACAAGGAAGGCGGGACGGGGACAAGGGCGAAGGGCGAGGAAGGTTCCATGGGGAATCCGAACGCGCGCTCGTCGGGAAACCGCTACGGGGTGCAAGGTCCCGCGGACAACGGAGACCCACACATGGCGCAGCAAGCCGCGGTGCGCGACGCGGCGGAGTTCGGCATGATCGGCCTTCTCAACGCGGGATCAGGCGGCGATCCGAACGCGCCGACGGCGCCGTGGGGGCGCGACGACTCGCTCGGGGGCGATCCGGGGGCCCGAGCAGGCAACCAGTGGGGCAGCACGATCGGCGATGCGTACGGCGCCGGAGGGCTCGGGATCTCGGGCGTCGGCGAGGGCGGCGGGGGACGGGGCGAAGGCCTCGGGCTCGGATCGATCGGGACGATCGGTCACGGGGCAGGGACGGGCACGGGGCAAGGGTTCGGCTCGGGGCACGGGCGGCTCGGGGGATCCCACGCGAGCAAGCCCCCGACGATCGTGGACGCGCCCATCTCGGTGGCGACGGCGGCCGCGGCTCCGTCGTTCGCGGCGTCGGCGGCACCTCCGCCGCAAGCGGCACCCTCGTTGCCCCAGGGCTACGTCGTTGGCGGGACGAAGGCGCCCGGTCCGACCAGCGGGTCGTTCACCGAGCCTGCGCAGGAGAAGGCCAAGGCCGGGGAAGACGTGTCGAAGGCCGACAAGGCCAACGAGAGCAAGCCGGACACGAAAAACGCGAAGGGCTTCGCGGGATCGTCGGGCACGACGATCGTGGTGCGTCTGGGCGACGTGTCGCACCAGGCGTCGCCATGCAGCGGCGCGGCGATCGTGCCGTTCGAGGAGCGCGTGGGCCTCTGGCGCGAGCGGCTCGGGCGTTTCGCGGGGAACGCGCAGGCCGTGGCCTCGGTCTATCGCGCGGCGCTCGCGTCGTGCGAGGCGCCTTCGTGGCGGGAGCGGTCGAAGCTCGTGTCGCTCATGCTCGACGCGATGCCGTCGGTCGGGGCCAAGGTGTCGCTCTGGCGCGTGATGTTCGGTGATCTGGGCGTCGCTGACTCGCTTTACCGCGGCATCCTCGCGCGCGTGCGGACGGCCGCGGAGATGCGCGAGCTGCACGCGGCGCTCGGCCTCCGGACGATCGATCCGGGCATCCTGGAGAAGATCATCAAGGACACGAAGTCGCCCGAGGAGCGGGTGAAGAAATTGCGTGAGCTCGTGGCCCAGTGGCCGAACGATTTTGCGCTCGCGTTGCGGCTGCTCGACATGCTGGAGGACGCGTCGGACGACGCGGGCGCGCGGGAGCTCGGCCGATCGTTACGGTCGAGGCCCGACGCGGACGCGCGCGTGCGGACGGCGGTGGGAGAGCTCTACCTGCGCCTCGCCGCGCGGGAGAACGACGCGGGAAAGAAGGCCGCGTACGAGGCCGAGGCGCGGCGATCGTTCGGCGAGATCGTGGAGTTTGCCCCCGACGATCCGGTCGCGCGGCGCAGGCTCGGCGATCTTTTGAGGGCCCACGGATGGTACGTGGACGCGGCGCGGCAGTACGAGACGCTGGCGCGGCTCGCGCCCGACGATACGAGCGTCTCGCTCTTGCTGGCGGCTGCGGCCGAGGGGACGGGCAAGCTGGAGGAGGCGATCAAGTGGACCGAGAAGGGCGGCGCGGCGGGCGCGCCCGATGTCGAGCAGAGCCCGGCGGTGACGGCGCGCGCGTTCGCGGCGACGTACCTCGCGTGGGGCCGGCTCGCGGCGCAGAAGAGCGGCAAGAAGGACGAGGAGCAGACGCTACGCGCGCGGCTCCTGCGCGTGATCTCGACCGAGCGGGCAGCAGGCAAGGCGCCGCGCGGGGCGAGGGTGTCGCTGATGTGGTCGCATCCGGAGTTCCACCCGTCGCTCTGGACGAACGCGCTCGGCACGCAGATGCCCGCGCCGGAGGGCGACGTGACGCTGGGCATCGCGCAGGCCCTCCTGCCGATGCGTGAAGGCGCACGCGTGGAGGTGAGGCTCGAGGGTGAGGACGTGGAGCATGCCGCGCGCCTCGGCGCGGAGGCGATCCTGACGATCGTGTTCGACGAGGGTGAGGACGGCGAGACCATCGTGAAGCAATCGATCCGCTTCGCGCGCGGCGGCAAGCCGGCGCGGGTGTTCGCCATCTCGAAGGGTGAGGCCCGGGAGGTCACGCCGTGAGCGACGAACGACGAGAAGAGCAAGACGCGAGCACCACGCCCTCCGCCGACGCGAGCGCGCCGAGCGGAGAGGCAGTCGTTCGTCCTGAAGAACCGATGGCCAGCGTAGACGCGAGCGGACGCGGAGGCGGAAGCGGAGGCGGAGGCGGAGGCGGAAGCGGAAGCGGAAGC
>JANMGF010001244.1:0-1245 GCA_031374535.1 Polyangium sp. (in: bacteria) | reverse complement strand
GCCTCGCCGCCATTCGATCCCTCGCCCCCCGCGATCTCTGGCTCTGGGCCACGGCGCCCACCCTCTCCTTGCGCGTGACCACGGGCGCATCGGACGGCGGCTCCTGGGACGTGCGGATCGAAAACCTCTTGCCCGACGCCTTCCTCGTCGCCGAAACGAAGGCCGGCCTGCCCCTCGCCGTGGACGTCATCGACGCGCCTTTCCCCACCGATCGCACGTTCCGCCTCGATCTGCCGCCGAGCGAGGAGATCACGCTTTCGCTCCGCACGCCCGACCAGGCCGAGCTCACGCCTTGGCGCTTTGCCGTCTTCGCCGACGTCCAGGAGGCCATCGGGAAGGTGCAGGACATCTACACGAAGATGAACCAGACCCCGGGGATCCGCTTCGCGCTCATCAGCGGCGATCTCACCGCGCAGGGCTCGCCCGAACAGCTCGAGGAGTTCCAGCGGGAGATGAAGACCCTTGCTTTCCCGTGTTTCTCGACGCTCGGCAACCACGAGCTCGGCACCCGGGACGACCTCTACCACGAGTATTTCGGCCGTGGAAACTACGCTTTCGACTTCCGCGGCGTCCGCTTCACCCTGCTCGACTCGGCCAGCGCCACGCTCGACCCCCTCGTCTACACGTGGCTCGACGGCTGGCTCGACGGCCACGACCTCTTGCAGGTCGTCACCATGCACATCGTCCCCATCGATCCCGTGGGCTCACGCAACGGCTCGTTCGCCAGCCGCTCCGAGGCCGACAAACTCCTCCTGCGCCTCGCCCAGGGCGGCGTGGACATGACGTTTTACGGGCACGTCCACTCGTATTACGCCTTCGAAAACGCGGGGATCCCGGCCCACATCACGGGGGGCGGCGGCGCGATCCCGGAGCGACTGGACGGGATCGGCCGGCACTTCCTGACGGTCGACGTCGCCCCGCCCGGCAGGATCGAGCAAGTGGCCATCGTACGCGTGGACTGATCCCGCGAACAAAAAGAAAAAGCGCCTACTCGACGGCGGGGGGGGGTACCGGAGCAGGCGCTCGCGGGGGACAGTTGCAACCCGCGTACCAGCCTCGGGATCCTCCTGATTCGCGGAGATCCGCGTCGGATCCCCCTCGACGCATCGCAACCTTGCAACGTCCGCGTTTCATTCATGCGAGGGGGCGTGGAGCCCCGGGGCGTTGCCCCGGACCCCACCAGGGGTTGTCCACCCCTGGACCCGGACCAGGCACGGCCTGGACCGGGGGGATGAACTGCGCAAC
>JANMGF010001204.1:0-1869 GCA_031374535.1 Polyangium sp. (in: bacteria) | reverse complement strand
CCGGTCGTGCTCGTGGGCGCGGACGGCAAGGCGCGGGTGGTCGTGCCGGCGACCGCGAAGGGCCTGATCGAGAGCAACGGCAGCCGTGCTCCGGTCGACGCGACGAACGCGATTCCGTGTGATGCGCTCGCGGGCAGCGTCGAGGTTTCGCTCTCGCTCGGCGCGCGGGTGAAGGTGGAGATCGGCGGCCTTTCGATCCAGGTCGCGAGCGTGAAGGCGGGCCGCGCGGTCAAGGGCCCGATGTTGCCGAAGGGCCAGGGTCTCTCCTGGCATGGCGTCTCCCTCGCGCTCCACGCTGGTTTGCTCGCGGCGGCTGCGTTTTTCCTTCCGCCCATGGGCGCGGATGAGCAGGACGCGATCTCCGCGGAGGACAAGTACTTCATTCAGCACGCGCTCGATCAGCTCGCGGAGCGCGAAGAGGAGAAGAAGGAGACGCCCGATCTCGTCGAGAAGACCCAGGACGCCCCCGGCGGCAGCTCCGGCGCTCGCGCTGACGGCAGCGAGGGCAAGATGGGCAGCACGACGAGCCGGAGCAGTGAGGGTCGGATGGGCATCGCCGGGCCGAAGGACAACCTCGACCCGCAGATCGCCCGGCGCGCGGCGCTCGCAGAGGCGCAGACGTTCGGCATGATCAGCCTGCTCTCGGGCGATCCCAGCGCCGTCACTGCGCCATGGGGCGGCGAGACCGCGCTTGGCAGCGACGATCGCAGCGCCCTCGGCAACATGTGGGGCGACACGATCCAGGACGCGGCGGGCTCGGGTGGGCTCGGCGTGTCGGGTCACGAGGAGGGCGGCGGCGGCAAGGGTGAGGGCATCGGCATCGATCGGATCGGCACGATCGGCACCGACCTCGGTGGTCCTGGCGGCTTCAACCGCAAGCTGAAGCAGAAGGATCACAAGACGAGCGCGCCCAGCGTGCGGCCCCAGGGCATCACCACGAGCGGCAAGCTCCCGGGCGAGGTGATCCAGCGCATCGTGCGGCAGAACTTCGGTCGTTACCGGTTCTGCTACGAGCAGGGCCTGCGTCAGAACCCGAACCTCGGCGGTCGCGTGGCCGTGCGGTTCGTGATCGGTCGCGACGGTGGTGTCTCGCAGGTCTCGAACGGCGGCTCGGATCTCGCCGATCAGAACGTGGTGTCGTGTGTGGTTCGTTCGTTCTACGGCCTGAGCTTCCCGTCGCCGGAGAACGGGATCGTCACCGTGACGTACCCGATCCTCTTCCAGCCCGGCACCTGAGCCATCCACCGTTTTCGACCGCCGGGGCCCCCTCCCACGTGTGTGAGAGGGCCTCGGCGGTTTCTTTTTGTGATTGGCACGTGTGGAAGTCGTCGCTCCCGACCTGGGTCCGCGACGTGTGACGTGTGTCAGCCGTCGGGGGAGGTCTCGTTCGTCGCCTGCGACGTGTGTCAGCCGCGCGCGTCGATCGCTCTCGCGACCTGGCACGTGTGTGGGTGGTCCCGCGAGGTCGGGTCTCACGCCTTCCGTTCGTGTCAGCCCGTCGGCGAGCGTGGACAACGCGAATGCGGCCCTTCGGAGACGCCGAATCCGCCGCTTCCTGCCCCGCGCGCCCTCGTGTAGCTTCACGGCAAGGGGTTTTTTGCTGGAACGATCGAGAGGGCGACGTGGTCCCTGTCTCCGTGGCCTCCGATCCACCGCTTCGTGACACCGTGACGGGGCCGACGCGAGCCGTCGACATCGTCGTTCGCTGGGGCGAGGACTGCGTGCTCCGCGCCCTGGAGCTCTCGCCGCCGCGCTCGTTTTTCGTGGGCGACGACGAGGGATGTGACCTCGCGTTGCCCGTCGAGATCGCAGGCGGATCACGCGTGCCCGTGCTCCTCGCGCGGTGGGACGGGGACGTGCGTGTCGTCG
>JANMGF010001143.1:0-6140 GCA_031374535.1 Polyangium sp. (in: bacteria) | reverse complement strand
CTGGAGCACCTGGACCCGGCCCTGGAGCGCCCGGACCACCCGTGCTTGGCATGGCGCCACGGAAACCCTTGACCTGCCCAACCCCGCCATAAACCGACGTGAACGACTTGTAAGCCGGATGATCCGTGATGGCCGAGATCGTCCCCGCAAGCTCGTAATTACCCGCCTGCTCGGCGAGCCCACCCACATACCCCAGCCCCTTGTCTACGAACGTCACCACCACCGACGACGCGTCGTAAAACAAATCGAGCTTCCCGAACAACGACGTCGCGTTACGCCACGCCGACGGGCTGAAGGCCGCCTTCGGAAACGCGAAAATGAACGTCGCCCAGTCGATGATCTCCCGCCCCCACCAGAACCACGCCGGTAGCTCACCCGACCAGCGCTTCGGCATGATCTGTATGGATTCCCCACCAAACCATACCGTCTCGCACCCGGTCTTCAGCTTTCCGTCACACCGCGTGATCTCCTCCACGCGCACCGCGTTCAGCGTATTGATGAAGATCGTCAGGCAGCCCGAGATGATTGGCTCGTTGTCGCACCGCACGATGTCCTTGACCCGCGCGGCGTTACGTCTAGGGTCCCCTATGAATACATTCGGTGATCCCTGGGATACATCCCCCGCTTCATAGGGTTCCAGATACTTCTTCCCGATATACTCACCAACGCCCGACGCAAAGACGGCCAGCGACGCGATCAGGAGCAGCGCCGTGCCGCCCGAGATCACGCACAACCCGCAGATCAAGAGCCCTGCCGCGGCCCCCGCGATGAAACCGACGACGGCGCCCAAGAAAGCCTTCGTGTGCTCGACCTTGTCGTCCAGCCGCACTGCCTGCTTCAGCTTGACTTCGCCCATCTCGCAGAGCTCCCTCAGCCGTTCGTCGGCGTTCGCAGCGTGATTGTCGGCACCACCCGGTCGAAGATCGCGTCGATCTCCACCCGATGGGACGTGGGTCCCGATACCCCGAGCACGAGGAAACGACCCCCGAGCACGAACGAGAGGGATCGCTGGTACATTTTCTGCGACGCCTCCTCGTGCTCCGCGTTCACCACCATCGCCCCGAGCCCCGCCACCGTGCGCTCCGCGCGGCCGATGATCTCGAAAAAGGGGAGCTTGCGCCGCTGCTCGGTCAATCGCTCCTCCATCAACGCGGGCAGGTCCTTCCCGCCCCGCTCCGTCCTCGAGAGCCCCACGCGGATCGGCCCACCGGGACGTGTATACTCCAGGAGCGTGATGCTGGCGTCGATCCAGCCCGCCGGCAGTTCGAAGCCCGCCTCTTGCGTCATGTACAGGCTCATCTCGCGCCTCCTCGGCTCACCGTTTCCGTAGCCGCAAGCTCGTCATGAAGCGCTCGGCAATGCCGTCGCAGATCGCGCTCTGCGCCCTCGACGACGTCACGATGAACGAGAGCAATACGCCATAATGCCCCACGAAGAAATACCGCTGGTAGATCGGCACCCCGTCGCGCACAGCGTGCACCCGCGCCTCGCGGCCCGGCAGAGCGCCGATCATGCGATCCCGTTGCCCGAGCAGCTTCACCCCGGGCACCTTGCTCGAAAGCTCCTTCATGAGCTTGCTCGCCTGCTGCCCCACCGTCTCCTCCGTGCGAGGCTCCCGCGTCACGATGACGTTTTGCGGGCTCTGCTTCATCATGCCCGCGGGGGGCACGAAGAGGTTCATGCTTCGATCGACATAACCGTCGGGCACCTCGAACGTGAGCTCGTCGACTTCGTAGATCGCCATGCCTATCACCCGAGGCGGATTACCTGATCCGCATGGACGCTCGAAAGCAGCGCTTTCGATTGCGTCGCCACGATGAGCTGATTGTCCTCGTCGAGCTGCGAGAGCGCCTTGACGAATTCGCGCGCATCGGCGTCACCGAGGTGCTTCTCCGGCGTATCGATCAGCACGACCGAGCCTGCGATGGAAGCGCGCACGAACGTCGTCGCGAAGAGCAGCGCGTCAAGCTCGCTGTCCGAGAGCTGCGCGAGGCTGTAAGCCCGGCGGTTCCTATCGACGAACGCCGGAAGCATCGCATCCCCCGAGCGATAAAGGCCCCCGATCTGCTTCGTCGGGCATAACGCCTCGAACGCCCTCTTCACGCGCCCCTGGGGTTTGGCCTTTCCCTCCGCGTCGACGTCGAGCCCGAGGCCCGCCTCCACGATGAAGCGGATGAGTCCGCTGTATTTCATGTCGTCGCGCCCGAGCCGCGTCATTCGATCAAGCGCGGTGCCCGCCGATTTCGACAGATCAATGGTCGTCCCGAGCGGCAGGCGCCGCGATGCATGGAAATACTCGACCTTGCCGAAGCCCGGATCCGTGACGTACTCCGATAAAAGCGCGGCGAGCGCCGGCTCCGGCGCGGGCGGCTCGAGGAGCGTGTCGCCGAAAATCGACTCGCCCACGAGGTGCCGCTTGGTCACGCCATACCGATCGCGCTCCGACGAGGAGAGCTGCCACGTGATGCGGACCTTGGCCGCGGACGCGTCGAGGCGCACGAGGCTCGACGCCGGCGCCAGAGTACCATAAGGACCGACCTGCTCCTTGCCGGCGATGATGGCCTCGAGCAAGCTGGTCTTTCCCGACGAACGTCCGCCCGTGACGAGCACGAGATCGAACGCCGCGTCCGTGCGCGGGTCGATCAAGGACAGCTCGCGGTCGGGCAGGCCGCGGAACCCGTCGACGAGGATCTGGCGGACCTTCATGGCGCTCCGATGAACCCGGTGATCGTGGCGGCGTCCGTGATCGCCGGCGGCTGCTGCGGCGGCTGGATGGCGGGCGCGCCAGGGTTGATGTGCACGAGCTTTGATTGAATCGTGATCTTCTCGGGCGTGATCTCGATGAACGAATCCGGCCCGACGCAGAGGACGATCTTCTCGTCGCTCCACTGGAGGATCGTCTTCTTCGACAGGTGCGTCGTCCCCCCATTGACCGCCTGCACGACGATGTTCTCTCCGACGCTGTGCTGCTGATCGAGCTTCACCCGCACTTTGCGCTTCTTGGCGACCTTGACCGTTTGCTCCCCAACGACCGTCTCCAGGTCGTCGTTGCCGACGTTGTGGGTGCGGTTGTTCTGGATGTTCATCCGCAAGTCACGCTTCACGAGGCCCGTGAAATCGCGCTCGGCCTGGAGCCGCATGAGCTCGCGGCCCGCGGCGTCCTCGAACATGAGCTCGTTGTATCCGCCGTTCGCCGGGGACGAGTTCGACCGAAGCCCGCTCTGCGTCTTGTTCGCCGGGAGCGCGTACGGCACCTTCTGGAGGTTCGTGAAGACCCGCCCGATGATGACCGGTCGGTCCGGATCGCCGCCGAGGAAGTCGACGATCACCTCTTGCCCCACCCGAGGCAATTGCACCCCGCCATAACCGCCGCCGCCCCAGCTCTGGCTCACGTGAATCCAGCACGAGCTTTCCTGGTTCATCTTGCTCTCGCGGTCCCAATGGAAATGGGCCCGCACCCGCCCGAACTCATCGGTGTGGATCTCCTCGCCGGGCGGACCGACGACCGTCGCGCTCTCCACACCACTCACCTTCGGCTTCGGCGTATCGAGCGGCGGGCGGTAAGGGATCTCGGCGCTGCGGGTCTCGAGCCGATGGGCCCACTCGCCGTACGACGTGCCCTCGTACGTCGAATGCACCACGAGCAGCCGCTTCGACAGCTCGCGTCGCGGATGATCGATGACACGCATCACCGTCCCCGGCCGGAGCTCGATGAGGTTCGAGCGGAACGTGGCCGAGCGGGCCGCCGCGCGCTTCGCCTCCAGGCGGATCTGGGCGATCCGCTTGGCCTCGTTCTCGTCGTGCCGCGCCGCGCCTTTGTCGTCCGCGATCGGCGTCGCATCGCGCGGCTCGCTGCGGAAGAGGGACGCGCCCGGCACGTAATGGAAGCGCTCCATCCGCTGCTCGAACGCCTCGCCCGTCGCGTGGGTGCCCATCAGCTTGTAGCTGGCCGGCCGCCGGTAATCGTGGTCGAAGATCGTGTACTTCCCCGGCCGCGTGCGTTGCCCGACCCGTACCTCGGTCACGAACTCGTGATCTTTTTCCACCATCGGTTTGTCGATGAACCGGATCGGGGGCTCCCGGGGCGGGTTTTCGTGAGGGGCGTCGTTCAATACGAGCACGGTCTCGGCGCCCTGCTGGTCGAAATAAAAGGTGATCCCCGCGTCCTCGAGGAGCCGACAGAGGAAGGCATAGTCGCTCTCCCCGTACTGCACGCGGTACTTGCGTTTCTTGTACGTGCCCGCGTCGACCTTCTGCAGGGGCTCGATGCCCCACTCGGAGAGCAGCTTCAGCACGATTTCGAGATCGGAGAGCTGCTGGAACATCCGGTGGTTGCGCCGCTGCGTGAGAAACCAGAGCTTCGGCACGATCACGAGCTCGTACGTGGAGAGCCCCTGCTCCTCCGACTCGATCTGCTGGATATGATGGCAGATGCCCGTCCATGTCCGGTACGCGACCGACAGGAGCCGGTCGCGGGAGATGCTGAACGTCGCTTCCTTGCCGAGCACCGCCTCGAAGTCGATCTCGGGGTTCGGCGACATCACCATCAGGCGAACCTCGAAGAGGTCCGACATGGGCTCGGTCACATGGAATTTGCGCACATCCAGGAGGTCCCCGGATGCGACCTCGACGTTCAAGTTGGGCCGCAGGGCATCGGCGAGCGCAGACATCACCATGGGTTGTCTCTCCTGGACACGCGGTGCTCCGCGGAGGGAACGACCGGGACAGCCAAGGAGAGTAAAGGAAGACGAGGCGGAGTGGAATCCCTGAAATTGCGAAGTGAAGATCCCCCCTCGCCTCGTCCAGAGCGACCTTCCTGTTTCCCCTCGACATGTTTGTTTCTTTCCGGTAAGAAACAAACATGTCGAGCTTGCGCCGCCGCATTTTTCTGTCCGGAGCCGTGTCCTTCTTCCTCGTCGCTGGGTGTGGGGGCTACTCCCCCAGCGAGACCCCGAACAACACCAGACCCCCACAGGAAATCGTGCGCGCGCATCTCCGCGCGGTCGAGTCCGGAGACTGGAACCGGGCCAACGAGTTCCTCGCTGAAAACTACACCTTGAAGATGAAGGGCATGCCCTTTTTCATCAGCGTCAACCGTGCCGACTCCTTCGACGTACACAAGGCCCGCAAGGTCGCCTTTCCGGACTTCAAGTTCAACGAGTCGATGGAGGACACGGGTAAGAACGGCGTGAAGGTCACCGTTCGCTGGAGCGGGACACACACGGGCTTCCTCGATTACCCGGTCGGCGATCTGCCCAAGACTCCGGCCACCGGTAAATCAGTCAGCCTCCCCGAGGAAATTTTCACCTATTACGTCGAGGGTGACAAGATCGTGCACACCTATGGCGAGATCCCCGAGGGCCATGGTCCTCCGGCCCTGAAGAAGCAGCTCGGGCTGGAGTGACGCGTGGGCCGACCACGCAGCGTCTCGGACGAGCACATCCTCCTCGCAGCGCGCGAAGTTTTTCTCGCCGAGGGGCCAAGCGCGTCCGTTCATGCCGTGGCCGAGCGCGCAGGCATCTCGCACGCCGCGATTCACCAGCGCTTCGGCTGCAAGGAAGACCTGCTCATCGCGGCGCTCGGACCCTCGTCCCGCCTGACCCTGCCGGCCGCCCTCCACAAGGAGCCGGATGATCGACCGGCGCGCGAGCAGCTTCGCGCGATCTCGCGCGATCTCGCCGAGCTCTTCGATGCGTACGTCCCTGGCATTGCGGTCCTCGCCGCGGCGGGCATCTCACCACACCGCGCCTATGGCCCGGCGGAGACGTCCTCGCCGGTCGCCGTCCAGCGCGCGCTCGCCGGCTGGTTGCGCCGCGGCGCCGCGCGGGGACTCTTGCGATGCGGTAACCCCGAGGCGACGGCCCTCGCGATGATCGGGGCCTTTCATGGGCGTGCATTTTTGAAGAACACGGGCGCTGCGCTCGCGCAAGGGCTCGACCCGGAAGCCCTGCTCGATGCGTTTTGGGAGGGGCTCGGGCCCGGCACCGAGCCCTCGCGCGGCGCTTGACAGCCATGGCCTGGTTTCGCTGAATGGAGAGAGGCCCATGCGTCTCTGGATTTCACGAATTTTCATCGTCTTGCTCGGCCTGATCGCGGTCGTGACCGGGGTCCGGAGTGTCGTCGCGGGTCTCGGCGGCGTG
>JANMGF010001123.1:0-6429 GCA_031374535.1 Polyangium sp. (in: bacteria) | reverse complement strand
CGTCAACGCTGCGGTCTTGGCTGGCAACACCGCCCGCCAGTCTTGAACGGGCCCGTTGGTTGAACTGCGCGTTGCGCAGTTCAACCCCCCGGTCCAGGCCGTGCCTGGTCCGGGTCCAGGGGTGGACAACCCCTGGTGGGGTCCGGGGCAACGCCCCGGCGGCGGGACGCTGTGGCAGCACCCTCTCAGGGGTGCTCGCCGGGACCGTCCCCCACGTCGAGTAGCACGGCCACTAGCATGTCGCTCATCACGTTCACGCCTGAGCGGGCCCGCGCGACGATCCAGTCGACGGTCATGACCAGCGGAATGGCCGCTGCGATCACTGCGTCCGGTAAACCTGCTGCCCCGAGTACGAGCGGCAGCACGACGAGCCCTGCCTCTGGGATCCCCGCGACCCCTGCTGCTGCCATCACCGACGCGAGCGCGATCGTGAGCTCGCCGCCGAGCCCGAGCGGCGCGCCGATTGCCTGTGTCAGGAAGACGGCCGTCATCGCCTCGTAGAGCAGAATGCCGTCGTTGTTGAGGTTCGTCCCGATACACGCCGCGAGCCGCGCCGACGTGGGCGAGACGCCCATTCGATCGAGGGCCTTCAGCGTGATGGGCACCGTGGCCAGGCTCGAGTTCGTGGAGAGCCCCGTCAGGATCGCGTCCGCGCCCTTTCCGAGATACACGCGCGGCGGCTTCTTGCCGATGATCCACGCGACGAGCGGGTAATACACGAGCGAATGTAATGCCATCGCCGCGAGCACGGTGACCAGAAAAACCCAGATCGATCCAAACACCAGGAGGCCCGCTTTCCCCACGACGTCCGCGACGACCCCGAGCACCGCGAGCGGGACCACGCCGACCACGATATCGAGCGTCTCGACGAGGATCGCATAGACGCCCGCGATGCCCCGCTCGACCACGCCGAGATCGAGGCCCGTCTCCTCGGCTCCACGCGCTCGCGCCCGCCGGAGCGCCGTGCCCACGAGCAGGCCGAGCAGCACGACCGTGATGACGCTGTTCTCGGAGAACGGATCGACGAGGCTCCGCGGCACGTAACTCGCGACGTTGTCGAGCAGGCCGAGGCTGCCTTTCCGCGAGGCCGCGAGGATCTCGCTCGCCGGATCCGCGCCACCGCCCGGCGGCGTCGAGAGCGCACGGAGCGCGCCCGAGAGGTGCCGCCCCGGCGTAAAACCATTCATGATCGACAGGCCAATGCCGAGCGCGACCGTCGCATTGGCCGCGCAGATGACGAGGAGGCGAATTCCTTTGCGAAGGGAGATGTTCGTCTTGACGAAGGCATCGAGGATCGCAAAAAAGACGAGCGGGACGGCGAGGGCCTTGAGCAACTTCACGACGAGCAGCCCTAGCCGGCCAAGCTCGGCGTTGCCGAGGCCGAAGAGAAACTTCCGGTCGCCGAAGACGAGCCCGAGGAGCACGCCGACGACAACGCCGGAGAGCACGCGCACGTAGAGCGGGAATCGTCGTCTGGGTCGCTCTTCCACGTGGCTTTCTTGCGGGTTCATGGCTCCGCTGTCTTCACGCGGCGCCCGAGCGTCGTCAATTGTCGTGGTGCGCCTCGAACCCGGGGGCTACCATGAAGCTCGCGCTCGCGCCTTTTTCGCGCGGCATTTCGCGGAGAGGATCGGGGCGATGAACGGGGAGCCATCGCGAGGATCGGGGAAGACGGAGCGAGGCACGGCGACGACGCTTTCGATAAGCCAGGCGCCGTCGGGAGACACGACGCATGTGCCGTCGTCGGGGCGGTGGAGCTCCGCGAGGCTTCCGCTCGTCGACCGGGCGAGTTATTCGGTGGACGGAGAGGTGGCGCAGGGCGGGATCGGGCGGGTCCTGTCGGCGCGCGACAAACGGCTCGATCGGCGCGTGGCGTTGAAGGAGCTGCTCGACACCGGCGTCGCCGCCGAGGATCGGTTCGTCCGGGAAGCGTTGCTCACGGCGCGGCTGCAGCACCCGGCGATCGTCCCGGTGTACGAGGCCGGCCGCTGGCCGACGGGCGAACCATTTTATTCGATGAAGCTCGTCTCCGGGCGCCCCTTATCCGAGATCATCGACGGAACACGCACGCTGGACGAGCGGCTCCCGCTGCTCACGCACGTGCTCGCGGTGGCCGACGCGATCGCCTACGCGCACGAGAAACGTATCATCCACCGCGATCTCAAGCCCGCGAACGTGCTCGTGGGCGCGCACGGCGAGACGCTGGTGATCGATTGGGGGCTCGGAAAAGATCTGTCGGAGCCCATGGTGGACGGGAGCGGGGTGGTCATCGAGGATCGGAGCTCCGCGCCCGAGCCGCGCCGGCAAGACAGCAAGGACATGGCCCTCGATGACGGGGCCACGATCGGCGAGGGGATCACGCTCGTGGGTTCGGTCATGGGGACACCCGCGTACATGCCGCCCGAGCAGGCGGCGGCCGAGGCGGTGGACGAGCGGGCGGACGTGTATGCGCTCGGGGCGATCCTCTACCACGTGCTCGCGGGGCGCTCGCCGTACGCCGGCGTGAACGGCATCAAGATCCTGCAGCGGGTGCTCGAAGGTCCGCCCACGGCCCTGCCGCAGATCCAGCGCGGGATCCCGCTCGATCTGCTGGCGATCGTGGACAAGGCGATGGCGCGGGATCCTGCCGCGCGGTACCCGACGGCCAAGGCGCTCGCGGAGGATCTACGCCGCTTTTTGGCGGGGCAACTCGTGGGCGTGCACCTCTACACGACGGGCGAGAAGGCGCGTCGCTTCGTGCGCAAGAACCGCGCGGCGCTCGGCGTGGCTGCGGCGGCGTTCTGCGTGCTCGTCACGGCCGGCGCGCTCTTTTTCGTGAGGGTCCTGAAGGAGCGGGATCGCGCGACGCGGGAGCAAGCGACCGCGGAGGAGGCGCGCAAGAAGGCGGTGGAGGCCGAACATCGGGCCGTCGAGCACGCCGACGAGCTCACGCTGGTCCAGGCGCGCACGGCCGTGCGGCGGGATCCGAACGAGGCGCTGGCGTGGCTGAAGACGCTCTCGCAGACGTTCACCCAGTGGAGCTCGGCGCGCGTGATCGCCGCGGACGCGTGGGTGCACGGGCCCGCGCAGGTGCTCCGCGAGCAGAAAGGAGCCGTCAACCATCTCCACCTCTCGCAGGACGGTGGACGGCTCGTCACGGCGAGCGACGATCATACGGCGCGCGTCTACGACCTCGCGAAGGGCACGTCCATCGGGCTCATCGGGCACGAGGACGAGGTCTGGTTCGCCATGTTTTTTCCGGATGGTCAGCGGGTGGTCACGACAGGCAAGGACCGCACGATCCGGATCTGGGACGCCGCGACGGGGGCCGAGATCTCCACGCTGCGCGGGCACACGCGCCCCGTGCTTTTCGCGATCCCCTCGCAGGACGGCAAGCAGGTCTTCAGCCAGGGCGACGACGCCACCACGCGGGAATGGGACCTCGCGACGGGCAAGGATCGCGTGCTCGCCTCCGGCCACGAGACGGGTCGAAAATCGGCGTTTTCACCGGACGGCCGTTATTTCATGACCGCGGGGAGCCGCGGGGTGATAACGCTGCACGATCGCCAGAGCGGCGAGGCCCGCGAGCTCGCCGAGATGCGGGTGCACGTCGCCACCGCCCAGCTCCTGCCCCTGTATCCCATGCGTTTTTCCCGGGATTCGCGCCTCGTCGCGGTCGGCGGCCCGGACGGAATCGTGCGGGTCTGGGATGTGGGGAAGAAGGAGAAACCTCGCGTGCTCGGGGGAGTCACCGAGCCCATCGTGCAGGTCGACTTCACCCCCGACGGCCGGCAGATCGCGGTCGCGTCGAGCAAGGGGTCGATACGGATCTGGGATCTCGACACGGGTTCCGCCAAGGCGTTCCCCACGTACGACGGTCTGGTGCAAGCGTTCGCCTTTTCCCCGGACGGGCAATGGCTGGCCTACGGCGGCACCGATCACTCCGTGCACCTCGTCCATGTCGGGACCGGCGAGCGGCGAAGGTTCGTCGGGATGCGCGACAATGCCTGGAATGTGATTTTTTCGAGGGACAGCGCCCGCCTCATCGTCGCGAGCGTGGACGGCACCACGCGTATCTTCCCGCTCGACACCACGCCCGGCAGCGTGCTCGGCCGGCACGAGGGGACGGCCTTCGCGGTCGACATCTCGCCCGACGGCAATCACGTGCTCTCCGCAGGGGCCGACGGGCTCGCGCGGTTATGGCCGGTGCACGGCGGAGGGCCGCCCGTCACGCTCGCAGGGCACGTGGGCAAGGTCGTGCACGCCATGTTTTCCCCGGGCGGCGATTTCATTGCCACCGCGGGCGAGGACGGCACCGCGCGGCTCTGGGACACGCAGGGTCACGAGATCCGGGCCTTTCCTTCGCGCGGCGCGTGGCCACCGGTGATCCAGCCTTCCCCCGACGGCGCGTCGATCGCGATCGGAGATTCGACGGGAGCCGTGCATCGATGGGACGTCGATTCGGGCGAGGTGCAGGCGATCGGCCGCCACGAGGAGGGGGTCCTCGCGCTCGCGTTTTCCGCCGATGGTTTGAGGCTCGCCTCGGGCAGCTTCGACAAGACCGCGCGGATCTGGAGCCTCGGCACGGGCGAGAGCCGGATCCTGCGGGGCCACGAGGAGCGGGTCGCGTCGATCGCGTTTTCGCCCGACGGCACGACGTTCGCCTCGGGCAGTTACGATCACAAGCTGCGGCTCTGGGACGAGGGCTCCGCCACGCCCCGCACCGGAGACGCGGGCGGTTATGATGTCCTGGGTCTGTCGTTCACGCCGGACGGTATGACCCTGCTCAGCCTGGGGATCGACGCGACGGTGCGCATGTGGGACGTCCGGAAGGCCCGCATCGCGCGCATGCTCCGCGGCCACAACGGCCCCATTCACACGCTCGAGCTCGCCTCGAACGGCGTGGCGCTGGTGACGGGGAGCGCGGACCGGAGCGTGCGGCTCTGGGACCTCGAGATCGGCGAGGGGCGCGTGCTCGGCACCCACGAGGCCGCGGTGCGGGACGTCGACATCGCGCCCGACGGGAGCTGGGCCGCGTCCGTGGGCGACGATGGAACGGTCCGGGTTTGGCCGGACGATCTGCCCCGCGAGCCCGAGGCGCTGCGCGCCTGGATCCTGCAATCCGTGCCCGAGACGGTCGAGCACTGCGCGCTCACCAACAAAATGGAGTTTTGAGGGCGTTTTATTCGGACGCGCGCCACCGGGTCTCTTCGCGGCGAGGGGTTTTCCCGGCGGGGGCGGGGGGCCTCAATTGCCGGAGCGCGTCCTTCAACGTCGCCCGCGTCTCGACGCGGCCGAGGCCAATCCCGAGCGAGACGATCGTCCGCGCGACCTCGGGCCGGATCCCCACCACGATCGCGCGGGCGCCGAGGAGCTCGACCGCCTGCACGAGCCGGAGGAGGTGTTCGGCCGTGGCGGCGTCGACCGTCGAGACGCCCGTCAGATCCAGGATGGCGCAACGGATACTTCGCTGCGCGATCGTGCCGAGCAGGACTTCCATGGCCCGCGCCGCGCGTGATTCGTCGAGGGCGCCGAGCACGGGCATGGCCACGACGTCGTCCCACACGTCGAGCAGCGGCGTGGAGAGCATGCGGATGTCCTCGCGCTGGCGGTCGATGATCCGGAGCTGCTCGCGGCGCGTCTCCTCGGCGTCTTTGCGGGCCGTGACGTCGAAAAAGAAGCCCGAGAGGAGCCTCTGCCCGCCCTCGCGCTCGGCGACGCTGACGACCATGTGGAGCCACACGGCGCGGCCGTCCTTCGTGGAAAGGCGGAACTCGAGCCCGCCCGGGTTGCCGTCGGCCGAGGCGCGCAGGAAGGCGGCGAGGGCGAGGTCGCGATCGTCGGGGTGCGCGTGGTCGCGGAGGAAGTTCGGCTTGTACCAGACGCTCGTGGGCCACCCGAGCCGCTCCTCGGCCTGCGGACCCACGTAGGTGAAGCGTTCGGTCTCGGCGTCGGCCTCCCAGGGGATCACGCCGGCGATCTCCACGAGGCGGCGCATGCGCTCCTCGCTCCTGCGTAACGTCTGTTCGGTGCGGCGGCGCTCGCTGTTCTCGCGGGCGAGGTCGGCGTAAAGCTTGGCGTGATCGAGGGAGATCGCGGCCTGGGCGGCGAGGAACTCGAGGAGCGAGAGGCGCCGCGGGGTGAAGGCGCCCGGCACGATGTTGTTCTCCATGTAGAAGATGCCGATGAGCTCGGTCTGCCGGACGATGGGCATGCAGAGGACCGAGCGCGGGCGGGCGCGGGCGATGTAGGGATCGGCCGAGAACATGGGCTCGGCGGTGGCGTCGTCGAGGAGGATCGGCTCGCGCGTGCGGCGGACGTAGCCGATGACGGACTCGGGCAGGAGCGAGGCGAGGTCACGCGCGCGCCCGCCGGGGACCTCGACCTCGAGGCCCTGCGGGGTCACGAGGGCCCGACCTGCATGGACGAGCTCGCCGTCGGTCGCGAGGA
>JANMGF010000775.1:0-3922 GCA_031374535.1 Polyangium sp. (in: bacteria) | reverse complement strand
CGCCTCGGCTCCGCACACGCGATCGGCGTGGCCTCGGGCAGCGACGCTCTCCTGCTCTCGCTCGTCGCCGCGGGCGTGGGTCCGGGCGACGAGGTCGTGACCACGCCCTTCACGTTTTTCGCGACCGCGGGCGCCATCGCGCGTCTCGGCGCGCGACCGGTCTTCGCCGACATCGAGCCCGGCTCGTGGAACCTCGATCCCGAACGAGCCCTCGGCGCCCTCGGCCCCCGCACGCGCGCCCTCGTGCCCGTGCACCTCTACGGCCGCATGGCGCGCATGGAGCCGTGGCTCGACGAGGCGCGGGCGCGTGGCATCGCCGTCGTCGAGGACGCCGCGCAGGCGATCGACGCGCGGAGGGACGGCCGCGCGGCCGGGACGATTGGCACGTTCGGCTGCCTCTCGTTTTTCCCGAGCAAGAACCTCGGCGGCTTCGGCGACGGCGGGATGGTCCTGACGAACGACCCCGAAAGGGCCGCCCGGATCCGCCGCCTCCGCACGCACGGCGGCGAAAAGATGTACCGCCACGACGAGGTCGGCATGAACAGCCGCCTCGACGCGATCCAGGCCGCCGTTTTACGGGCCAAACTACCCTACCTCGACGGGTGGACGGAGGCGCGACGGAGGATCGCCGATCGGTATCGTTCCCTCTTCGCGGAGGCGGGCCTGGGTGAGCTCGTTCGTCCCGCCGAGGACGATTCCGAGGGCCGCCACGTCTATCACCAGTTCACGATCCGCGCGGCCCGTCGCGACGATCTCCGTGGTTTCCTCGAATCCGAGGGGATCGGCACGGCCGTTTATTACCCCGTCCCGCTCCACCTCCAGCCCTGCTTCGCGCACCTCGGCCATCACGAAGGCGATTTCCCGGAGGCCGAGCGCGCGTGCCGCGAGGTGCTCTCGCTCCCCATTTCACCGACGCTCACGCTGGAAGAGCAGCGGTACGTGGTGGATCGGATCCGGGTGTTTTACGCCAGCGAGAGCTGATCAGGCATTTCGACGGACCCGCGCGACGTATACGACGCGATGCCCCAGATCGAGCCAGAGCCAAGCGCTGGCCCCTGGAAGCCGAAGGCGCAGGCGACATGGGTCCTGCGGAGACACGCGTTCCAAACTCGCCTCACCCTTGCGACCATCCGCGAACGCCATGACCGACGCATCCACCCGCACCGCGAGTCGCCATGGAATCTCGAGGAGATCCCGTTCAGCAACGGCCGACCACGCGATCGTCCAGGTCATTCCTCGCGCGTCCGGAGCCGAACTCGGACCTTCTCGCCGCTCGCGATACACCCCGCTCGAATGTCCCGGAGCCCTTCCTCGAAGGCAGCATCCTCATCCGCGGTCGCCTCGACCAGCGGAGCGTGCTGAACCAGGGCGAGGACCGGATCTTCATCGATGCGGGCAAGCCGAGCGACCATGACTCATCGTACCACCCAAACTCCAGGGAGACAAGCGCGTTCGTTTGTCCGCGCTCCCGACCTCGTCAACCAAGCCGCGGATCCAAGCAAAAAAGCCCCCTCTTCCCATCCGGAAGAGGGGGCTCCCTCGCGTCAGCCGCGAATCCCGCTCAGACCATGTGCGCGATGATCGCGCTCGCGAACTCGGAGCACTTCACCTCTTTCGCGCCCTCCATGAGGCGCGCGAAATCGTACGTCACCATCTTGGCGCCGATCGCGCCGTCCATTCCCTTGTTGATGAGGTCCGCGGCCTCGGTCCAGCCCATGTGCCGGAGCATCATCTCGCCGGAGAGAATCACCGAGCCGGGGTTCACCTTGTCGAGGTTCGCGTACTTCGGCGCCGTACCATGCGTCGCCTCGAACACCGCGTGGCCCGTGACGTAATTGATGTTGCCGCCCGGCGCGATACCAATGCCGCCGATCTGCGCGGCGAGCGCATCCGAGAGATAATCGCCGTTGAGGTTCAACGTCGCGATCACATCGAAATCGCGCGGGCGCGTCAGCACCTGCTGGAGCGTGATGTCCGCGATCGAGTCGCGGATCTTCAGCATCGACTTCCACTTGCCATTGCCGTGCGTGTCCCAGAGCGCGAGCGCCGTCTCGACCTCGGCGCGGAACTCCGCCTGCATGTCCGGCGGGGCCATGTCGTAGCCGGGCTCGATCTCGCGCGCGTTCGCCTCGACCGTGAGGTCCGGGTTCTTCTCCTTGTTCCCGAGGATCCAGGTCTCGCGCTCCGTCACGACCTTGTTGCGGAAATCGCGCTGGGCGAGGGAGTACCCCCACGCCTTGAACGCGCCTTCCGTGAACTTCATGATGTTGCCCTTGTGCACGATCGTCACGCTCTTGCGATTGAACTTGAGCGCGTATTCGATCGCCGCGCGCACGAGGCGCTCGGTGCCCTCGCGGCTCACGGGCTTGACGCCGATGCCGCTCGTCAGCGGGAAGCGGATCTTCTTCACCCCCATCTCTTTCTGGAGGAAGTCGATGACCTTCTTCGCCTCTTCGCTCTCCGCCTCCCACTCGATGCCCGCGTAGATGTCCTCCGTGTTCTCACGGAAGATCACCATGTCGACCGACGCCGGATCCTTCACCGGCGAAGGAACTCCCTTGTACCAGCGCACCGGGCGCAGGCAGACGTAGAGGTCGAGCATCTGCCGCAGGGCCACGTTGAGGGAACGGATGCCCTTGCCGATCGGCGTGGTCAGCGGACCTTTGATGCCCACGAGGTACTTGCGGTACCCATCGACCGTCCCTTGGGGCAGCCACTCGCCGAACGTGTTGAACGCCTTCTCGCCCGCGTACACCTCGTACCAGGCGATCTTCTTCTTGCCGCCGTACGCCTTCTCCACGGCCGCATCGAGGACGCGCTGGCTCGCCCGCCAGATGTCGGGGCCGGTGCCGTCGCCTTCGATGAACGGGATAATGGGTTGATCCGGCACCTGGAGCTGGCCGGACGAGGACATCGTGATCGCTTCGCCCGCGGAGGGCTGAGGGAACTCGCGCATGGGCGCGCATTAACGTAGGACGGCGGCTGCCGCAACGGGGACGGACGATCTCGGGCGATTCGTCCACAGACCCGAGGCCGCTCCTGTGCTACGTCGTGCCCGGCATGCGTTCTCGTCACAGGATGGTCGCCCTCGGACTCGCCCTCGCCGCTGCCCTCGCGCAGCAGCCCGCCGAAGCCATCGTGGTGGAGCGGATCGTGGCCGTGGTAGGGGACGACCCCATCCTCCTCTCGGAGCTTCGCGCGCGGGCCAAGCCCTTCCTCCTGCAGATCCAGCAACGCGTGAGGCCGGGCGCCGAGCAGGCCGCCGCCGAGTCGCAGGTGTTCAAGGACATGCTCGAGACGATGATCGACCAGCGCCTCGAAGCGCAGGCCGCCGAGCGGGCGGGCATCACGGTCACGCCGGACGAGGTCGAGAACGCCTTCCGCAACATCGCGAACGCCCAGGGCCTCTCGACGGCCGACCTCTTCCGTGAAGCGAAGGCGCGCTCGGGCCTCTCGGAGCAGGAGTACCGCGACGAGATCCGCAGGCAGATCCTCGAGGGCAAGATGCTCCAGCTCCGCGTGAAGGGGCGCGTGCGTATCACCGAGGACGACGTGAAGGCGACGTACGACCGCACGTTGCGCGAGGAGAAAAAGCGGCGCGACTACCGCGCGGGCTGGATCGTGCTCCAGATCATGCCGGGCTCGAGCCCCGAGGCGATCGCCGAGCGGAAGAAGCTCGCGGCCGAGATCGTGACGCGCGCTCGGGCCGGCGAGGATTTCCAGAAACTCGCGACGTCCTACTCGGACGAGACGGCGACGCGCGCGGCCGGCGGTGACCTCGGGATCCGCGCCCCGCAAGGCTCGCCCCAGGCCCAGAACGGCCAGCGCCAGGTGCTCTCGACCGAGTTCGAAAACGCCGTGCTTCCGCTCGAGCCCGGGCAGGTCAGCGACGTGATCGAGGTCGAGAAAGGCCTCGTGATCA
>JANMGF010001087.1:0-5590 GCA_031374535.1 Polyangium sp. (in: bacteria) | reverse complement strand
ATCGACGAGGGTGTCGAGGAGGCCACCAGTGCGGTAGGCCACGGGCAAAGCACCGTAACGCTGCGCGTAAAGCTGCACGAGGCCACAAGGCTCGTACCGCGAGGGGACGACGACGATGTCCGCAGCGGCGAAGAGGCGATGCACGACGGGCTCGGCCGCGTCGCCGAGGAAACGCGCGTGCTCGGGGGACTTGGCCACCGCAGCCTCGAGCTTCGCCACGATCGCGCGATCACCCGCGCCCGCGACGACCACGGCCGCGTCGGTCTTCAGGATCTTGGGCAACGCGGAGGCGAGCAGATCGCTGCCCTTCTGCGTCGCGATCCGCCCCACCGCGACGACGAGAGGCCGCTCGATGTCGATGGGCAAACCCAGCTCGGCGAGCAGCGCGCTCTTGCAACGCACCTTGTTCGCCGTGTCCTCGGCGTCGTAACGCGCGGCGAGCGCCGGATCGGTCATCGGGTTGTACACGGCGTAATCGATGCCGTTCACGATGCCGACGATCTCGTTCTCCTTCGCCCGCGTGGCGAGCACGCCGTCGAGCCGCTCGCCATGATCGGGCGTGAGGATCTCGCGCGCGTAGGTCGGCGACACCGTGGTGATCGCGTCGGAGGCGAGCAGGCCCGCCTTGAGGAAACTCACCTTGCCGTAAAACTCGAGGAGCGAAGGCTGAAAGTGCTGATCCCCGAGGCCGAGCATCCGGAGCGCTTCCCGCGGGAAAAGCCCCTGGCGCGCGAGGTCGTGCAGGGTGAGCACCAGCGCCGGGCGAGCGTCGCCTTCACGCTCGCGGAGGAGATACGGGACGAGCGCCGACGGCCAGTCGTGCGCGTGTACGACCTCGAAAGGCGTGCCGGCGAGCGCCCGCTGGCGCACGAGCTCGACCACGGAGAGCGCAAACACGCCGTACCGACGCGCCGCGTCCGGATCCCCCTCGCCGTCCTCGTCGGCGATCCGCGAAGGGCCCTCGGTGAAGAGCCCCGGCACGTCGAACAGCACGAGCTCCACGCCCGAACCGAGACGGCCATCGAAGACCGTGACCTCGACACGCTCACCACCCACGGTCAAGACGAGCGGCGTCAGCCGGCGCGCCATCATGACGCCCGAGGCTTCGATCGCAGGGTAACGCGGCAGCGCGATCGTGACCTTGTGCCCGAGCAGCCGGAGCGCCTTCGAGAGCGACGCGACGACGTCGGCGAGGCCCGTGACCTTCACCATCGGCGCGAGCTCCGATGCGACGAAGAGGATATCCATGCGCGGGCGGGTGTAGCACGACTCCCGGCCGCGACGTAGACCGAGTCGTAGGATGATTCGACCATGACCCGCATCAGCGCGCGCGAGCTAGGCGCGACGGAAGGCCCTTTCGGGCGAGGCATGACCATCGTTCGCCCGGACGAGGTGCCCGAGGGGTCCGTCGTCTCCATCCTCCGCGTGCCCCCGGAGGCCGCGGGCATGCGGCTCGACCGCTTCGTGCAATCCCAGCTCAAGCGGACGAGCCGAACCCGCACCCAGAAGATCATCGCGGCCGGCGCCTACGCCCCCGATGCGCGACGCCTGCGCGGCAACGACCGCGTGAAGGCCGAGCAGCTCATCCTGCTCTGGCGTGCGCCATGGGACGAAAAGGCGCCCGACGTCACGCTGCGTATCCTGCACGAGGACGACCACCTCCTGGCCGTCGACAAGCCGGCCGGCATCCCCGTGCACCCGACGGCGCGGTACCACCAGAGCACGGTGGTGAAGCTCCTGGAGAACGCCCGCGACGGCGAGCGGCTCATGCTCTCGCACCGGCTCGACCGGGAGACGAGCGGCGTCCTGCTGCTCACCCGGACGAGCCAGGCGGACCGGCACGTGAAATGGCAGTTCGCCCGGGGAGCCACGCGGCCCGGCACGGAAGAGCGCTCCGTGCACAAGGAGTACCTCGCCATCACCTGGGGCGCGTCGGAGGAGGACACGTTCCGCGTGGAAGAGCCGCTCGAGCTCGACCCAACGAGCCGTTACGGCGTGAAGATGCGTGTCGCCAGCCCCGGCCATGGCCTCCCCTCGGCCACGCGTTGCGCCGTGCTCGGCCGGCGGAGAAACCCCGCCACCGGGAGAACTTACGCGCTCGTACAATGCACGCTCGAGACGGGCCGGCAGCACCAGATCCGCGTGCACCTCGCGTCGCGCGGCACGCCGGTGGTGGGGGACAAACTGTACGGGCCGGACGACGAGCTCTTCGGTCGCGGGGCAGACGGGGTCTTGACGGACGAGGACCGGCAGATCCTCGAGATCGAGCGGCACGCCTTGCACGCGGCGGTGCTGGAGCTCGATCACCCGTCGGACGATGGACGAAGGGTGCGCGTGGAGTCGCCGCTTCCGCGGGATCTCGCGGACTTCTGGGCGAGCCTCGAGACGTCTCAGTAAAGCGGGATCTGGCCCGTGGACTCGGAGCGGGGCGGCAGGGGCGGCGCGCCGCGACGTTTGCCCACGGCGCCGAGCGCTCCGCCGAACGTCGCCGCGAGCAGAGAGATCACCGCGCCTGCAAAGGTGCCCCAGGCCGCTCGGACGAGATCACCACGGCGGAGCTGGAACGGCGAGGCGAACGGATCCCCTGTCCCCTGCGCGAACGTGAAGCCGGGGCCTTCGCCGAACAACGTCGGGCTCGCGCCGAGCGATGGTTCGCCGAACATCGGAGGCGCCCCGCGGCCGATCACGAACACGAGCAACGCGAGCGCGACGGCCCACGTGAGCGCGCCGGCGAGCGCGCCATCGACGCGACGGATCGAGCCGCCGAGCTTGGCTGCCCCGTAGCTGCCCACGAAAAGAGCGACGAGCGAGGCGAACGCCATCCAGACGCCCATGCCCGTCGCGAGGCGGTCGAGCGGCGCGGGGCCGCTCGGATCGAGGACGGAGACCCCGACGGCAAACCCGAGCAGGCCGAAGATCACGAGCGTCCCGAGGGCGAGGAAGAGCCCGCCGAGCACGGAGCTCCATCGGATACGCGAGAGGTCTCGCTCCTCGAAGGCATCGAGCATCTTCCGCACGCCGGACGGCGGCATTTGCTCGTCGACGATCGAGGGGGCGGGGGTCTCGGGGAGGTCCCTCGGGGGCGGCTTCATCGGCGCGTTCGACATCGACCCCGCGCCGTGCAAGCGCCGATCCTTTCGAACGACTCAGATCCCCCGCGGGACCTTCTGCAGGTCGACCTGCTCGAGCGCGTGACGGATGAGGGCGCTGCGGCTGGCCTTGGTCAAGCCGCGGGCCTTCAGGGCCTCGACCATCTCGTCGAGGCGCTCGAGGTCGTCCGTGTACATCGAGATGCAGATGACCTTGTAATGCGTCGGGCGCTCCGCGCTGGGCTTCGCCGCCCGGCTGCTCACCTTCACCGCGGGCGCGTAAAACGCCCCGGAGAGGACCCCTTCGACCTCGTCGCGATCGAGGAGAGCGTGCGCGGCATTCGAAAAATCGCCCTCGTGTTTCATCGTCCCCCTCCTCAGGCCGTCGCCGCGGCGCCACGCGGGGCCTTCGCGTCTTTCGTGTCCTTCGCGCCCTTCGACGCGCCTTCGCGGCTCTGGATGATGCGGTCCACGACGACGCCGTAGTCGTCCGCGGCAGGCGTGCCGGCGGCGTACTCGAAGATCGTTTGCCCCTGCGCCGGCGCTTCCTTGACCTTGATCGCGGCGCGGATGGGCGGCAGGCACCGCTCGCCGAAGTGTTGCTTCAGCGTGGAGACGGCCTCGCGGCAGATCTTGGCGCGCGAATCGAAGAACGTCGGGAGCACGCCCCAGATCTGGACCGGGTGGTGCAGGATCGCGTTCACGTTTTTCACGGTCTTGATGACCTGCCGCACGCCGACGAGCGAGAGGTAGTCACACGCGACGGGCACGAGCACGCTGTCGGCGAAGACGAGCGCGTTCTGGTTCATCAAGGACAGGCTCGGCGAGCAGTCGAGCACCACGTAGTCGTACCCCACGGCGGCGGCGCTCAGGCGGTCGCAGAGCACGCGGTCGCGGTTCTGGCGGCCCGCGAGGTAAAGCTCCGCGGCGGCGAGCGTCTCGTTGGAGCCCAAAAGGTCCAGGTTCGGACGAACGACGCGCGTCGCGTCGGCCACGCGGAGGCCCATCACGAGGACGTGGTACAGCGAGCGCTCGACGTTCGCGCCGAGCGAGACGGACACGTTGCCCTGGGCGTCGGTGTCGACGAGCAGGACCCGCTTGCCACGCGAGGCGAGGCCCGCGGCGACGCTCACGGCCGTCGTCGTTTTGCCCGTGCCGCCCTTGTGGTTGAACACGGCGAGGTACCGCGGCACGGAAGGGTCCGCGGCTTGCTCCTTGGGAGCCTCGGGCGCGGCTTGCGTGGCCTGCGTGGTCTGCGCGGCCTGGGCCGAACGTTTGCTCGGAATCTGCGGCACCACGGGCACGGCCACGGCCGGCGAGGTGGCCGAGGAGCCACGCGAGGCCCGGGGCATCGCCGAAGCCGTACGCGGGACCGTCGCGGGGGGCGGCGAGGGTGCGATGGCCGGAGGCGTCACCTCGGCGGCGATCTCCCCGAGCCGGACGCCGCTCGCTTCACGCTGGAGCTGGGACCGGCAGGGCATCGAGCACGCGTAGGTGCGACGACCCCCGAGGTACATCACCTGCGAGGCGAGCTCGGGGGAGAAGCGTTTCGCGCAGGCGTCGCACGTCGCGAGCTTGTCGCCCGCGCCCTCGCCGCCGAGCTGGCTCTTCTCCAGGCACTTCTGGGAGCAGTAGAACGAGAACCCGCCGTCCCGCTCCTCCATCTGGTAGCGGAACTGGACGTCGAAGTCCGACCCGCAAACGCTACACGACTCCCTGATCCCGGCCACGCCTCGCTCCTTGAAGCTCGCCGCGGCGCCCCGCCGCGACGCTGTACGCCACCAACAGCACAGCTTGATCGGGGTGGCCAAGTGATTTGTATACGTTTTTTTGAAAGGATCCGTGAGGCTGGATCCATCGGCGGGCCGGAAGCGCGCTGGAAGGGCGGGGCGGCGGTTTTTTCGGGAGGCGCGGGAGGCGCGGCGGCGGGAGGCGGGTGGCGGCGATCAGTGCCGGAAATGCCGGACGCCCGTGAAGATCATCGCAGCACCGGCCTTGTCCGCGGCGGCGATGATGTCGGCGTCCTTCACGCTCCCGCCCGGCTGCACGAAGGCCGTCACGCCGGCCTCGAGGGCGAGCTCCACGCCGTCGGGGAAGGGGAAAAAGGCGTCGGAGGCGAGAACGGCGCCGCGGGCCTCGGCCTCGGCCTTGCGGCAAGCGATGCGGACGCTCTCGACGCGGGACATCTGCCCGGCGCCCACGCCCACCGTGCGATCCGCCTTGGCGAGCACGATGGCGTTCGACTTGACGTGCTTGCAGGCCTTCCACGCGAGGTCGAGCGCGGCGAGCTCCTCCTTGGTCGGCGCGCGTTTCGAGACGACCCGCGCTTTGTCGACCTCGCCACGCGCGGTCGCGTCGCGGCCCTGCACGACGAGCCCGCCACCCACACGTTTCCACGTCAGCTCATCGAGCTCGGCCGGCAGCATCGGGCCCGTCGCGAGCAGGCGCAGGTTCTTTTTCGCGCGGAGGAGCGGAAGCGCGTCATCGTCGAACGACGGGGC
>JANMGF010000769.1:0-1178 GCA_031374535.1 Polyangium sp. (in: bacteria) | reverse complement strand
GCCCCGCCCGCGCCCGTGCCGACCACGACGACCTCGCATTCGAGATCGAGGTCTTCCTCGACGTCGCGCCCGTCCGTCACCCGCGCGAGCCAGCGGGGGTTTTCGTCGCGCACCGTCTCCAGCTCGTACCGGCAGCCGACGTGGCGGAACATCTCGGGGCTGTCGAAGTGGTGGGCCTTGAGCGGCGTGAGCACGGCGCGCAGGATCTCGCGAATGGGGAGGAAGCGCGCTTGTTCGAGGCTGCGGAGCGCCTCCATGCGTGTTTCGAGGGGTAATGCCGAGAAGGGGCGGCGGCGCGTGGGGAGGGTGGAGAGCTCGACGGCCCAGAGGGCGGCCTGGAAAACGCGGGCGGCCTCGCGGGGGATCTCGGTCCTCCAGCGCTCGACGGCCTCGGCGGTGCGGCGTCCTCCCCCTTCGAGGAATCGCCCCGGGGGCAGGGCGGCCTCGGCAAGGGCCGTCAGAATATCCAGGGGAGAAACCACACGTGACTCCACGGCTTGTGTCCTAAAAATTCTGTAGCGAAAGAACGCACAGAACACAAGGGGGCGAACACGGCGGCTCGGCGCGTTACTCGATCGGGAGGACGATGAGGGGGCTCGAGTGGTGCAGGTTGAGCGACTCCCAGGACTCGTCGTCGATGGCGACGCCGCGGGGAGTCTCGCGCAGGTTGCCGAGGACCGAGCGGAAGAAGGGGGGCTCGGGCATCTCGATGGCGAGGATGCCTTTGCGGTCGCCGGCGGCGGGGGAGAACGGGCGGTCGGCGCGGGTGCGTTTGGTGTCGGCGATCAGGCTGATCTCGTCCATGCGCGCCGTGTAGTGCGGGCCGCCGTCGAAGGGGTCGACCCGGTGCGCGTACCGGAAGCCGATGCGTCGCAGGAGCTTCTCCACGCCGCGTGTTTGCAGGCCGGTCTTGCCGATGACCTTCTGCGCGTCCTCGGGCATGAGGGTCGCGTGGATGACGCCCTCGGGGAACAGGCCCTTGATGAACTCCTTGTTTTTCTTCGAGAGCCGGTCTGCCTCGGCGTACGAGAGGCCGGTGAAGCGGCGTCCGAGGGCTTCCCAGAGGTGGCTCGTGCCGTCGGGCTCGAGCGGGGGCAGGAGCTCGGCGAGCACCTCGGCCTGGAAGAGGTCGCGGTGGGCGGCGAGGTAGAGGAAACGGACGTACGAGATGAAGGTGC
>JANMGF010001045.1:0-7198 GCA_031374535.1 Polyangium sp. (in: bacteria) | reverse complement strand
GCCGACGACCATGCCTCCGATGTCCACCATCGACCGCGTCATCCCGGCCGTCGTGAGGTTCTGATGCGCCCGCCCTTTCTCTGGATGCTCGCGGCCGGTGGGATGCTTTTTTCGTGCGGCGGCACGGAGATCCTGACGGCCCCGAGTTATCTGCTCGTCGAGCTCGTCCAGGCCGAGACGGCCGCGACGAAGCCGGGCGCCGCTCGCGTCGTCGTCTCGAACGCGGACAGCACCATCACCACGCTTTGCGTGAACATCCAGGGCGAGCCTGGGGCGATCGCGGCGAGCTTCGTGCTCCGGCGCGACGCGGGCAAACCCGTGGACGAACGCATCACGATCGCGGTGACGCCGTTCTTCCCTCTCACCGGCCTCGACAACGCCGCGCCGGGCAAGGAGTTCGCTTGCCCCGCGATGCTCCCGCCGCCGCTCCGCGACGCGCAGACGATCGAGGTCGACTTCTGCGAGACCCAGACGCGGCGCCTCGTCTTTCACGTCGGCGCCGCGTGCACCTGCGCCCCCCCGGAAGCCGACGCCAGTGCCCCCGACGCGGGCTCGATGCCCTGCGCCTGCGGCACCGACTTTACCTGCGGCGCGGGCCTCTCGAGCACGGGCGCGGCTTGTGGCCCCTCTTCCTGTTGCACTTCCCGCGTGAGCTCTGCCTGCGCGCTCGGCATCTGAACCGCCCCGTGCGCATTGCGCCCGCCACGCGATCGGGGCGACGATGCTGGCATGCCTCGGCCGCCCCTTCGTTCCGCCTCCCGAGCCTTCGCCGGCGCTGTTTTGGCGCTCCTCCTCGTCGCCTTCGGCACCCAGTGTAGCCCCGACGTCGCGGCGCCCGTCGCCACCGACGTCACGCTCGTGATGGGCGTCGGCGACGCGTGTGCCGATCAGGTCCGCAGCATCGCGATGGAGGTCAAGACCGGCGCGCGTGTCGACGCGGCGGAGACCATCCCCATCACGCAGCCCTCCGATCTCCCCGTCGCGCGCCGCATCGCGCTCGCGCCCGAGGCCTCCGTCACGCACAAGGCGACGGCCACCTTCGAGGTCTCTCCCGACGGCACGAGCACCACGACCTCCACGCTTTCGGTCGACATCCCCTCCGGGACGAACGCCCGCATCCCGCTCATCCTGTCCTGCGTTTGTCTAGGCTTTTCGTGCCCCCAGGGCTACGCCTGCGACGAGGTCCCCGCGGGCAGCGGCAACCCGGCCTGCGTCGTGAAGATCAACTGCGGCGACGGCGCGTGTGTCCCCGGCGAGACCTGCGCCTCGTGCGACCTGGATTGCCCGTGCTCGTGCAGCGACGGCCAGTGCACCGGCGCCGAGACCTGCTCGAGTTGCCCCGGGGATTGCGGCGAATGTTGCCCCAACATGGTGTGTGACTTCGGCGAGACCTGCCAGAGCTGCCCCCAGGATTGCGGCGGCTCGTGTTGCGGCAACGGCGCGTGTGACTTCGGCGAGACCTGCGCCACCTGTTACGACGACTGCGACTGCTGCGGCAACGGCACCTGCGAGGCGGCCGAGACGCTCTGCGGGACATGCGTCGACGACTGCGGCGCGTGCCCCGACTGCGGCGACGGCGTCTGCCAGAACTTCGAGAACGACGCGAAATGCCCCACCGACTGCAAGCCCGGCTGCGGCAACGGTTCGTGCAACGGGAACGAGACGAAGGCGAACTGCCCCAAGGACTGCGGTGAGATCTGCGGCAACAAGTCCTGCGGCGGCGCCGAGACCTGCCAGAGCTGCGCGCTCGACTGCAAGCCTTGCTGCGGCAACGGCCTGTGTGACTTCGGCGAGACGTGCCTGAGTTGCCCCGGCGATTGCCCCGGCGCCTGCTGCGGCAACAGTACGTGCGAGAACGGCGAGACCTGCGCGAGCTGCGTGTCGGACTGCGGTCCGAAGTGCGGCGACGGCCAGTGCCACTGCAGCGAGGTCTCGATCTGCTTCGAGGATTGCCCCATCATCCCCGCGTGCGGCGACCTCGTCTGCACCCCCGGCGAGACCCCGTGCAACTGCTCCGAGGATTGCGGCCTCTGCAACAGCGTTTGCGGCGACGGCGTTTGCGACGCGCAAAGCGAGACCCCGTGCACCTGCCCGATGGACTGCGGCAACTGCCCCTGAGAAAGCTCCCCGTTTCCCCTTCTGCATGAAGGTCCTTCACGTCGCGGCCGAGCTTTCGCCCGTTGTCCGCGTCGGCGGCATCGCGGACGGCGTCGCGGGCCTCACGCGCGCGCTCGCTCGCCTCGGCCATGCGATCACCGTCGTGATCCCGGCGCCCCCGAACATGCCCCTCGATCCCGCGGTCTTTTCCGAGCCCGGCGCCTCCTTCGTCCTCCCGCAGGGCGCGAGCGGCGACGTCTTCACCGTGCATGAGGCCCCGATTGCACAGGGCGTCCGTGTCCGTGTCGTCTCCATCCCCCGCGTTCCTGCCCATCTCGGCGTCTACGGCCGCGAGGGCGACGGCCAGCACGACAACGCGAGGCGCTTCTCCCTCTTTTCCCGCGCCGTCGCTTCCATGGCCCCGGGCTTCGACCTCGTGCACGTACACGACTGGCCCGGCGCCGCGGTCCCCTACCTCCTCCGCGAGGCCGGCCTCGATCGCCCTCGCACCGTGCTCACCCTCCACAACCTCGCCTTCCAGGGCGTCTTCCCGCCCGACACGCTCGTTTCCCTCGGCCTTGGCCCCTCGCACTTCCGCCCCGACGCCCTCGAGTTCCACGGCCGCGTGAACCTGCTCAAGGCCGGCCTCCTCGCGGCCGACGTCGTCACCACGGTCTCGCCCACCTACGCCCGCGAGATCCTCGATCCTGCCTGCGGCGAGCTGCTCGACGGTGTTCTCCGCGCGCGCGCCTCCTCCGGCCTCGGCGTCCTTGGTTTCCTCAACGGCATCGACGTCGAGTCCTGGGATCCCTCCCGCGACCCCGCCCTCGTCGCCCCCTTCGGCCCCGACGATCCCCACGGCAAGGCCCTCTGCAAGCGCGCCTTCCTCGCCGAAGCTGGGCTCGACGTCGACCCGACGCGCCCGCTCGTCGCCTCGCTCGGACGTATCACCCTCCAGAAGGGCCCCGACCTCGTCGCCGCGGCGATCCCTGCGCTTTGCCGCGCTGGCAACACCGTCGTCATCGCCGGAGCCGGGGAGGACGACCTCGAGCGTGCCCTCGCCCGCGCGACCGCCGCCTTCCCCGCACACGCCTCTTTCCTTGGCCCCGTGTCCGACGCGCGGGCGAGGCGAATGCTCGCGGCGGCCGACCTCGTGATCATGCCCTCCCGCTTCGAGCCTTGCGGCGTCGTGCAGCTCGAGGCCCAGCGTTACGGCGCGGCCCCCGTCGCGCGACGCACGGGCGGCCTCGCCGACACCATCGTCGACGAAGACGAACATCCCGGACGTGGGTCCGGTTTTCTTTTCGACGACCCGACCGCCGAGGCCCTCGTCCTTGCGGTCCTTCGCGCCGCCGAGGTTTTACGGGGCGCGCGCGGGGACGCCTTGCGCCGCCGGATCCTCGGCGCCTCGCTCGGCTGGGAGCGCCCGGCCAGCTTGTTTGCGCACCTCTACGGCCGCATCAATGCGTCGGGAACGGGTCCGTGTACCGCATGAAGCGCCTGAGGTAGGGCGTGTCGAATTGTGCTTTCGTGACCCGCTCGATCGGGATCAGCGTGGGTGACTCGTCCCAGCGCCCGAGCGCGTCGACGTAATGCAGCATCAGCGTCTCGTCGCCGACCTCGAGCAGCCGGCCGAGGTAGAAGTCGCCCTCGTCGTCGCCTTCGTCTTCACACTCCACGATGAGGTCGGCGAAGCGCGCCTGGATCGACCGCAACGCGGCGGGCATCCCCGCGAGGTCCATCTCGAACGGCAAGCGTAGCCCTCCGAGCAGGCCCTCGCCCGTGAGCATCCGGTCCCAGTGCTCCTCGTGTGCGGCGCGCTCGAACGCCAGGACGTCTTCTACCCGGAAGACCGTGTAGCCGTCGGGTTCGAAGTCATCGAAGCAGTGGATGAGCCCGAGCTCGGGGCCGAGCGCGAGCAGATATCCGTGCAGCGACGGCTCGCCCGACAACCGTCGATCGAGTCGGATCATTTTCCCCGTCCCAACGTGCTCGACCATCGACGCGTACATGGCTCTCCGCGCAAAAATCCACCAGGGCAGCGCCAGCATAGGAGCAGGTGCCGAAGCCCTGCAACATTCCGCTGCGCCGGGCCGCCAAACAGGGGGGGAGGATGGCAGGGCGGAACGGGGTGGGGAAGCGGGAGCGGGAGCGGGAGCGGGAGCGGGAGCGGGAGCGGGAGCGGCTCACGGCGAGATGGGAATCGGATAAGCCGTATTCAATATCCAGGTACCATCGGATTTCCTGATGAACGCGACGGCCACCTGGTCCGCGGCGAAGGAATCCCACTGGGTGCACCGCCCGCTCCCGTCTGCGGCTCTGCACGAAAAAGCATCGACGTAATAACCGAGCCTGAAGACCTGCTGGATGTTGCTGCCCCCCGAGCACGACCTGGGGTTCGTGATCTGCATGTAGGTTTTCCAGGCATTGTCGAACTTGGCTCCTTCCGAGAACAACGTCTTCCCGATCTGCGACGCCCCCGCCGGCGGTTGTGTGCCGAGGACGTGTTGCGTGACATGGCCACCCATGTCCGTATTCGACGACAAGTTGGTGCTTTGCTGCACGGATGGGATGTCTCGACACGCCGCCGCCGACGCCGCCGCCGACACCAAGAAAACCCCCAGGCCGCTGCCGAGAACCAGGAGACCGGATTTCGTTTTCATGACCGTGGACCCTCCCTCCACGAAGACCTACCTTCATTTTTTTTGATCACAAGCGTTCTTGTCATCCGGGCCGCGGCGTCGAATACATCCTGGAAGGCGCTGACGATGCGCCTGGAGGAGGGGTCATGCATCGATTGCTCGTCGTGCCCGTATTCGGAATCCTGTTTCTTTTGTCCTCGCAAGCCCTCGCCGTGAACTGGGGCGCCCTCAAGGACGATGGCTGTAAGTCGACGGGTTTCCGGCAATTCTCGGCCATCCTGTGGAACATCCCCTGGGGCGCGAACTGGGAGGCCGCCTGCGCCGCGACACCCGTCCTCGACTGGGGCACGCCTACCCGCTGCAAAAACACGGGGCTCAATATGTGGGGCGAGTGGGACAGGCCGGATCCGCAGTGCTTCTAGTACCTTCGCCCCCTGGTGTTGAGCCTCGAAGAGATGCGCGCGAAGCTCGGTGACGCCGATCCGGTGGCTCAGGGCCTCGGGATGAGGTCCATGCTGCCGGCCGTTCGTCCTCCCTTCACCCGTTCCCCGGACAAAAACCCTCTTCCTTTGTTCATCCAACCTCGTTAGGATGCCCGCGTACGTCCGGGTTGCCTTGTTTATGCAGCCTGGGGGCGCGGGAGAAGAGAGGATGTCGTTCGTCAAAGGCCCGGGGGGGGATTCTACGCAGAGGGGCGGCGAGGCTGCCGTCGAGGGGCTCGGCGAGGCCGCGGAAGCGGGGGTCGCTGGCAAAGTCGAGAAGGTCGTTGGCGCGAGGGCGAAGGTCACCGAGAAGGTGACGCAGGCGCTTCCCGGCGCCCCGCGTGAGGCCGAGATGCCGGTCTTCGACGAAAAGGCGATCACCTCGTTTGCAGGTGGCAAGGCCGCCAGCGCGTTCCAGGCCAAGGGGGGCGCCTGGATGAACGAAAGCATTGGCGCCCGAGCACGTGCGGCCTGGAGTGAGAGCGGGAGCGGAGGCGCGTCGAGCGGCACGGACATCACGTTCGCCTGGGAAGACGCTGCAGGTCCGGAGGGCCCGTGGAGCCACCTGCGTGTCGTCTCCGTGCGCGGAACGGAGGCACTTTCGAGCCTGTATCGTTACGAGATCACGGCCTTCGCCCGAGAGCCCGCGCCCGAGCTCGACCCGGATGAGCTCATGCAAGCCCGCGCGACGCTGCGGTTTGCCACGACGACCGAGCCTGCTTGGCGAGTCGTTCACGGAATCGTCATCGAGGCCGAGGAGCTCGGCCCCGCGCCGGGCGGTATGCTTTATCGCCTCGTCGTCGCGCCCCCGCTCATGCGTGCAATGCACCGCATGCGTTGCCGCATCTTCCTCGAGAAGACGACGCGGCAGATCATCGACGCGGTTTTGCAGGGTGACCCCGAGCTCACGCTGTCGGCGGGGGCGATCGCTCCGCCCGATGGCGGGGACGACATGAGTTTTTCCGCCGCGAAAGAGCGCTACACATGGCGCATCATGGACGCCTCGCGCATCGACGACGTGGCGACGCGTGGGTATTGCGTTCAGTACAACGAGAGCGATTTCGCCTTCGTTTGTCGTCTCCTCGAGGAGGAGGGCATCGCCTGGCATTACGAGAACGGCGACGGGGTGTGCCTGCTCGTCCTCTCGGACAAGGACTCCGGCCGCGCGCGCCTCGAGCCGTTCGAGCCGCTGGGCCCTGGCATCGTGGGCCGCGCGGTGCAGGCGATGAAGCTCGGCGCGCGTATGCGTCCACGCAAGGTCTCGCTCCTCGATTACAACTGGAAGCAACCCACGCTCGACATGGCCGTCGCCGAGCCGGCGCGCCCCGGAGGTGCGGATCTCGTCTACCACGAGTATCCGGGGCGTTATACGGAGACGCCCGCGATGGGCAAACCGCTCGCGGCGGCGACGCTCGAAAGGCTCGACGTGGAGGCGAGTTACTCCGTTGGAGAGAGCACGTGCCGGACGCTCGCGGCGGGGAGCATCTTCGCGCTCGAGCATCCGCAGTCGCGGTACGAGGGCGAATACCTCGTCACGAAGATCGAGGTCCGCGCCGAGCAGGTGGGCGTCTTGCCGCCGAGCGCCGCGACGGCGATGGCGCTCTCCGGGGTGCCGTATTCGGTGACGTTCGAGTGCGCGCGGCGCGGGAAGAATGGCTCGGTGGCGGAGTCGAGGTTCCGCCCGGCGCGCGTCACGCCCAAGCCGCGGATCCAGGGCTCGCAGACGGCGTTCGTCACGGCGGAGCCGAGCACGAAGGGGGCGGAGATCCACGTGGGGGGTCCGCCGGGCGCGGAGATCGGGTGTGTCCGGTTGAAGTTTCATTGGGACACGGACACGGCGCGGCAAGCGAAAGAGCCTTCTTCGTGCTGGGTGCGCGTGAACCAGGTGTTTGCAGGGGTCGGTGAAGGTGCGGTGTTCCATCCGCGGGTCGGCGTGGAGGCGATCGTCGATTTCGAGGATGGCGACCCGGATCGGCC
>JANMGF010001031.1:0-1908 GCA_031374535.1 Polyangium sp. (in: bacteria) | reverse complement strand
CGACCTTGACCTCGTGCTCCCAGCCGTCCCCGTAGTCGTAGTGGTAGAGGAACCTGGAGCCTACGCGTGCGACCGCGCCGAGCGGCGCGGCGTGTTCGTCGACGGAGAGTCGTTCCTCTTCGCCGTCGACCGCGCTGAAGCAGATGTTGCCAATGAAGAAGTCGTGCAGGTGGCAGTTCTTCCAGCCGAACGCGACCTGGATGACCGCGTGCAGCACGTCGAGCGTTATTTCGGCGGGCACATGCACGCGGCGCCAAATGGCGGGCTCGATATCGCGCAGCGAGATGTGAAGCTCGAGGAGGTCTCCGAGGGAGGCAGGACGGGTTCGCATGGGATGAACTCTACACAACGGGAACTTGCACGCGTCAACCGGATGTTTGTCATCCTGGAACCCGTCAACCCCCTTGGCGCGTAGCCCTGCGCCGCGTGCACGCGCGGGCTGCCGTAGGTCCCGCGGGTCCCTGCGCTCGAGACGACCACGGTCTTCATGCCGGACGCGCGCACTCTCCGCTTGAGATCGACGACGAACTCGCGTACCTGGTCAAACAGGCTCGTGACGACGACAAACGACTCATGATGCGTGTTTTCAGCCTCGCAGAGGCGCTCGGGCTGAACGAGCGCGTGGCGCCGGACGGCCGGAAAAACGACCCCTGCGACGCGCGTGCGCTCTCGTGCGGACTTGCAGACGTGCCCGGACCAACGCGCCGTCCCGACCCCCCTCGGGCCAGGACGACCGGGACAGACCCAGGCGAGTCGTTTGTCGGGACATGCGGCAGGTGGGAGGAGTGATGAAACGGCTCGACGTCCCCATCGGTGAATCCGACTTCAAGTCCGTGCGCGAGTACGGAAAGTATTACGTCGACAAGACGAGCTTCATCCGCGAGATCCTGGAGTCGGCGCCGACCGTGCTTTTGTTCCCGCGGCCGAGGCGGTTCGGGAAGTCCCTGAACCTGTCGATGCTCCGGTATTTTTTCGAGCGAACGCACGAGGATCGAAGGCCCCTTTTCGAGGGGCTTGCCGTGATGCGGGACGATGCTGCGGTGTGCCGCCCGCATTTTCAGCGGTATCCGGTCATCTACGTACGCTTCAAGGATATCTGGGCCCCGGACAAGGCTGGGGCGGAGGGGATCCTGCGCGAGGAAGTGCGGCGGATGTATGCCGGGCACATGTACCTGCTCACGGAGAAAGCGCTTCGGCGTGATGAGGAGGTGCGTTTCTGGAAGATTCTCGACGGCCAAGCGGATGGGCCGATGCTCAACTCGGCCATTCTCGAGCTGTCGGGCATCCTGTACCGGTTTCACCGTGAGAGGGTCATCGTCCTCATCGACGAGTACGACGCGCCGCTCCACTCGTCGTACCTGCATGGCTCCTTCGCGGCGACGGTGGCTGAGATCCGGCAACTCTTGTCCACGGGATTGAAGGACAATCCATACATGTTCAAGGCCATCCTGACGGGTGTGCTCCGGGTCTCCCAGGAGAGCATATTCTCCGGCCTGAACAATCTGGAAGTCTACTCCATCCTATCCTCCGAGTTTGCGACGTCGTTTGGCTTCACCGAGGAGGAGGTCAAGCAGATCCTCCAGGATGCCGAGGTCCCCGAGCTGCTCGATCAGGTTCGCGCGTGGTATCAGGGGTATCTGTTCGGCAACTTGTCCATTTACAACCCGTGGTCGCTTTTGAGCTTCATCCGCCAGAAGGAGCCTCGCTTCCGCAGGTACTGGTCGATGACCAATGAGGACGAGATCCCGGTCGATCTGACGGCCCGGTGGGCCTCTTTGCATCACGATGATTTCAAGCGTCTGCTCCGCGGCAAGGCCATCAAGAAGCCGATCGAGGAGAATATTGCGCTGGGCCATCTCAAGGAGCAACCGGAGGCGATCTGGAGCATCATGGCCATGGCGGGTTATC
>JANMGF010001016.1:0-12373 GCA_031374535.1 Polyangium sp. (in: bacteria) | reverse complement strand
CGATTGCCGCCGAGGCCCACGTAAAGATAATCACGCAGCCATTGCGAGAGGCTGATGTGCCACCGGCCCCAGAATTCACGCGGATCGGTCGAGAAGTACGGGCGGCGGAAGTTCAACATCAGCTCGATGCCGAACCATTTGGAGACGCCCCGCGCGATGTCGGTGTACCCCGAGAAATCGCCGTAGATCTGGAAGGCGAAGGCGTACACCCCGAGCAACGTGGCGAGGCCACTCCCGTTCGATGGCCCCTGAAAAACCGGGTCGGCGATCGCGGCCATGTTGTCGGCCACGACGACCTTCTTGAAGAGGCCAAAAAGGATCAGCCACGCCCCCTGGCACATCGCGTCCCAGGTGACCGTGCGCGGGCGCGCGAGCATGGGCAGGAGGTGCGTCGCGCGCTCGATCGGTCCCGCGACGAGCTGCGGGAAATAGTTCACATAGAGCGCGAAGAGCACGAAATCACGCGTCGGCTCGAGCTCCTTGCGATACACGTCGATCGTGTAGCTCAGCGATTGAAACGTATAAAAGCTGATGCCGACCGGCAGGATGATCGACAACGCGACCGGCGACGCAGACAACCCGAGGCCGCGGAGGAGCTCTGCTGCGCTGTCGGTGAAGAAATTGAAGTATTTGAAGAACCCGAGCAGCCCCAGGTTGAGCACCAGGCTGAGGAGCAAGATGCGGCGTCGACGCCGGGGTTCCTCGGTCGCGCCAATCCACCGCGCGATGGAGTAATCCATCGTGGTGGAGAGCAGGATCAGCCCGAGAAAACGCCAGTCCCACCAGCCGTAAAACACGTAACTCGCGACGAGCAGAAGCGGGTTCTGCCAGCGCGGCGTCCGGAGGACGAGATAGAGCGACCAGACGATCGCAAAAAAGATCGCGAATTCTGTCGTATTGAAGAGCACGTCGTGCCGCCCGCGTCGTGAAGCCCGTGAAAAGGCGCCTCAGCGCCCCGGCAAAGCCTTCTCTGCCGTCTTCTGCGGCGGCGCCTTGCTCGCCTCGCCCGGTACGAGCCGCACGAGCCGATGCATGAGCCCGTCCACGCGTTGCAGCCACGCGCGCCATTTCGTGTATTTGTCGAGCGGGATCGTCGACATATCGAACACCAGCGTGCGCTTCACGACGACCGCGCCGCCCTCGCCCAGCGAGAACTCGATCTTCGCGCGACCAAACTCCCCGCCCGCCTCCTCACCGCCCGGCGGCAGCTCCACGAAAACATAACCCGGCGGAGGCACGATCGTGATCGCCCGCGTCTCATGACGAGGCGAAAGAAACGGCGGGAGCACCACCGGCATCGTACGAGACGAGAGCGGCGCGAGCTGCGACGTCAACGTGGCCGTGTCACTCACCGGCACCACGAGCTCGTTGCCTTCACGCCGCGCGATGCCCTGGCTCAACGCCTCGTAGCTGAGTTTCGCCGCGCCCATCGGCAGGTTGCCGTCGAACCCGACCTCCCCCTTGAGCTCCACGCCGGGCACCCACTTGCCCGTCAGGTACTGCTCGGCCCATTGCTTGCGCGCGTCGGGCTCGACGAGGTTCGTGCGTAACTCGAAGGCCGCATCCCCCACGTGCCGCTCGTTCGCGGTGAGCTTGCCTTGACCACGCACGTCGAGCTCGATCCTCCACTCGGCGTCGATGCCGTGATCCTCGGGCGAGCTCGCGGGCGTCTCGACCATCTTCGCGGGACCGTCGTCGATGAAAAACGCGAGCGTACGCGCATCCATCGCCGGCAGCGGGCCGAGGCGGCTCTGCGGGCTCGTCGCGTCGAGCCACATCGCAGGCGCGCCGTCCTTCGCCGGGAGGTACGCGATGCCGTGATCGAACATCGGGATCGCGACCTTCTCGCTGCGGAGCAGCGCCGACTGCCCGGTGTACCGCGTCTGCACGAGCACCTCGGTCGCCTCGATGCCGATCGCCTTCAGCAGCGTGATCAAGAGCATCGCCTTGTCGTCGCAGTCGCCTTGCTTGCGCGAGAGCGAGATCTGCGGCCGGTTCGGCAGCCACGCCTCGCCCGAGACGTAGTTCACGTACCGGATCGAGTCGGCGACGTAGTCGAACACCGCGCGGATCTTCTCGTCGCGGGTCTTCTTGCCCTTCGTGAGCTCGGCGGCGAGCTCCTTGATGCGCTCGTCGGGCGTCGAGAACCCCTCGACCGCGCTCTTGTACCAGGACCGAAAATCACCCCAGCCCGCGAACGTCGAGCCGACCACGACCGGCACCGTCTCGGCGAGCGGCGGGGCGAGCGGCTCGTCACGCACGTTCGTCGGGTTGTCCCACGCGAAACGCTGGATCACCCGGTCACCCACGGTCTTCGTCTCCGACCGATCGGCCTTGCCGTTGATGACGTCGACGACGAGCGGCGAGGCCACGGGCGAGTCCACGACGACCTCGTTGAAGAGGATCGGCCGCGTGTCCATCGAGCCCACGTAGTCGATGAAGTAAAACGGCGCGTCGCCGCGTCGCCCCACGGGATCACGCGTCCACGAGCGCACCGCGACCTCCACGATGTCCCCCGACGCGAGCTTCGGCCAGCGCACGTACGCGCCGCGCCCGCCGCCGCCTTGCTCCTCGGGCAGCGCGATCGAGCCGTCCTTGCGGTGCACGCGCGCGAACAGCAACTCCGTGCGATCACCCTCGGACGGGATGTTCTGCTCGTAGAGGTCCATCTCCGTGCGCGGCTCGACCACGACCTCGCGCGCGTAATGCATGAGCTGCGAGACGCGACGATCCGGGTGGTACGTGACGACGCGCGTCCAGTGGAGCTGCCGATCGAAGACCTCGCCCTTCTTCGCCGGGTTCGCCTTGGCCCGCGCGAGAAAGACGCTCGGCTGCACGATCGACTGCTCGTCCGGCATCGTCGTCTTGCCCGACGGCGTACGCGTGCGCAGCGCGATCTCTGCCTTGCGTTGCTGATCCGTAGGTTCCAGCGCGAGCGCCCTCCCGAGGGCCTCCGTCACCCGCTCCGGCGGCTCCGACAGAGGCTTGCCTTGCCGCGCTTCGTCCGCGAGCACCGCCTTGCGCGCCGACGCGAGCCCCTCGAACGCCGACGCCTTGTTCGGCGACACGAGCGTCGCCACGTAAAACACCTCGCGCGCCCACGCGTTGCGGCCCGCGTCGAGCAAGAGCCGACCGATGTACACGAGCTCCTCGACCGATCGCTGATGCGCGAGGCTCTCGGCCGCAGCCCGCTCGAGCTCGGCCCCGCCCAGCACGCGAAACGCCGACACGTACCGGCTATCTCGCGCACCTGCGCGCTGCTCCGCGAGTTTCCTCGCTGCGATCAACGCTATCTGCGGATCGGCCCGCGTCACCCCCACGAGCTCGGCCCACACCGCCGTCGGCGCGCGCCCGCGGTCTTCGCCCGTCATCGCCATCAGCTCGTCGCGATGCGCCCGGTACGCGCCCTGCGCGCCCATCTGCGAGCGCCCCGCGACCTTCAAGAGCCGCGCTTCGAGGTCCGTCGCCGAGACGAGCGGCGCCTCGCGGACGCGCGCGAGCGCCCAGTCGGAATACCGCGCCGCGAGCGATGATTCGAAGAGCCGCCGCTGCGCGAACGCCGCCGTCGCCGCCTCGTCGGTCGACGCCTTTCCCCGCTCGAACGCGAGGTTCAACCGCTCACTCCGCTCCGCGCCAAACGGCGAAACATACCCCGCGAGCGCGAGCACATCCGGCGACGTCTCCTTGCCGCGCACCGCCGCCTCGAGCAGCCCCGGCGCTCTCGGTGAACGCGCGTCCTCCGCGCCGCCGAGCGTACGCAGGATGGCCGCCCTGAGCGCCGCCTCCGGGGTCGGACTCGCGCCCACGTCGAGCCCCACCTCGAGCGACGTCTTCACGCGCGTCACGCCCTTCGGCGGCTTGATCTCCGCGGCAGCACGCGCCTCCTTCGCCGGATCCGCCTTGCCCTTTTTCGCCGCGTCCTTCGGCGCTTGCACGGAGAGCACGACGCCGTTGAGATCCGACGACGACGACACCACGACCGGCGCGCCCGCTTCGTCCGTGAACCGCAGGCGCACGCGCCCCTCGTCCGAGGTCGCGCCCGAGCAAACCTTCAGCGCGACGAGGTGTGGCCCCGGCGCCGCCTCGATCCGCGCGGCCAGGCGATCCAGCACGAGCCGTGGATGCACCTCCTCGTTCATCGCGACGTCCGCGCCGTCCCAGAGGAGCCGCACCTTGCCCGTCGACGCGACGTGCACGACCACGGGCTTCGGCGCCGCGGGCTTCTGCCCCTTGGGCACGGGCGGGGCCGGAAAAACCACCTTCGACGCGAGGTACGTGCAGCTCTCGGCGCGCGGGTGCACGTAGAGATCGAGCGGCACGCCGCGCCACGTGGACGACTGCGGCAGGATGCGCCTCCACGCGACGTCGTACACGCCCCACGCGTACCGCGCCGTCGTGTCGTTGAACCGTTGTCCCGGCGCTTCCGGGCCGTCCTTGTCGCGGATCCCCTCGCCCTTGTCCTGGAACGGACCGAGGATCGCCATCGATCGAACGAGCCCTCCGCCGTCGGGCCCGACGTCGTACGAGATCACCTTCGACCCCGCCCACGAAGGCCCCGCGGGGCTCGGCGTGAGCCACGACGCGAGCGCGCGCGCATCGCCCGCGACCGGCGACTTCGACGCGCTCACCGCACGCAACCCGCCGCGCACCTTGCCGAGCGAGGCCCTCTCATCGAGCGTCGTCGCCACGAGCAGCCCCGCGAGCGCATCCGCCCCGCCTGCCGTCGCACGCTGAAGCGCGAGATCCACCATCGGATCCGGCTGCGCCGCCGTCCATCGCGTCGGCGCCTTGGGCAACGGCGCCGCTGCGGGCTTGTCCTTCGCGTTCGCGGCGGGCTTCTTCACGGCCGCGGGATCGGGCTTTTTCCCGGGCGCCTGCGCGATCGCCGTCCCTGACGAGACGAGCCCGAGCGCGATCACCCAGCCGACCCGCCTCCATGGCGCCGTCATGCGCAGACGTCGTTTTTCTTTGCCGATGGTCCGCGCGTTTTCCGACCGTTCCATGGGGTAACTCGATGCATAGCGCGGGTGCGAAGGGGGAGCGAGGCCCTCGGTCCGGTTCTTGGCCCACGCCGCGCCGCGCCCTTAGCCTCCCGCGCATGCGCCGCGTCTCTCGCTGGATCTTCGCCCTCGGGCTCGCCCTCTCCGCCACGCTCGCCCCCGCCGAAAGCGCCTTCGCGAGGCCCAAGACGGCCGTCGAGTGGACCCGCGTCGACGCGCCCGAAGGAAAAGAAGGCGACCGGATCGCCCGCACCCTGCGCAGCCTCCTCAAAGAGGCCAGCCGCAAGGCCGATTTCGGCAAGTCCGGCAAGGTCGCGCTCCGCGCCCGCGTCACCGAGTACGTCGTCGAGAAGAAGGGCGACGTCCTCCGGATCCGCTGCACCGTCATCGGCCGCGTCGTGGGCGGGCCGAGCGCGAAGAGCCGCATCTCCTTCGGCGGCGACCCGAACGACCCCAAGGGCCTGGAGAAGCAGGTGCTCAGCATGGTCGCGCATGGCGTCACGAGCCGCCTGGCCGCGATCGCCCGTTCGCGCGCCGAGGCCGAGGAAAAAAAGAAACAAGCGGCGCTGGAAGCGGCATCCGCGGACTAGGAGACCTACCGTCTGCCGTCCCCTCGAGACCAATCCGGATTCGTCTCTCGACCCTGGGGGCAAATTGATTTAGTCCAGAGAGTCGACATGGAATACGACCGCATGCTCGCCACGCTCTTCGAAGAAGAAGACCGTGCGCGCGAGATGGCGAGCAAGCTGATGCAAATCTCCCAGACCTCACGCGAGGTCGCGGCCGCGGAGCGCAAGAGCCTCGTCGCGTTCCTCAAGGGCCCGATGGAGCGGCACATGGCGTACGAGGAGAGCTTCGTCTTCCCGCAGCTCGACCGCCGCGGCCTCGGCGCCGAGGTGCAGGTCGCGCAGCGTCACCACGCGATGATCCGCGAAGACGCCGCGAAACTCGAAGCCGCAGGACCCGCCGAGGACGTGAGTCAGCTCATCTTCGACGTGGCACGTCGCATGCTCCACCACACGAATTTCGAGGGCGACTACATCTACCCCGAGCTGACTATCGAAGCCTGGCGCGATCTCATGAAGGAGACCGCGGGGTGAAACGTCCCCGCGGCGCGCCCTCGACAGCGCCCCCAGGCGCCACGTACTCTGCGAGCTCCCGATGAGCCTCGAGGCAGGCCGCGTTCTCAGCGCTCGCTACCGGCTGGTCCGTCCCCTCGGGCAAGGCTCGCAGGGCGCCGTGTGGGTCGCCGATCACCTCGCGCTCAACACGCAAATCGCCGTCAAGCTGATCGACCCGGAGCTCGCCAAACGCGAGGACGCCGTCGAACGCTTCAAGCGCGAGGCCACCGCCGCGGCCCAGCTCCGCAGCGCCCACGTCGTCCAGATCCTCGATCACGGCATCGATGAAGGCCAGCCCTTCATCGTCATGGAGATGCTCGAAGGCGAGGACCTCTTCGAGCGGCTCAACAAGCGCGGACGTTTGTCCCTGCGCGAAACGTCGAAGGCCATCACGCAGGTTTGCCGCGCCCTCGCGCGCGCGCACGCGGCCGGCATCGTCCATCGCGACCTCAAGCCCGAGAACGTCTTTCTCTGCAACAACGACGACGACGAGGTCGTGAAGGTCCTCGACTTCGGCGTCGCCAAGGTGATGGACCCGGCGAAGGCCACCATGCAGCGCACCAACGTCGGTACGCTCATCGGCACGCCGCACTACATGAGCCCCGAGCAGGTCAAGGGGATCTCGGAGATCGATTATCGCACCGATCTCTGGGCCATCGGCGTCATCGCCTACCAGTGCGTCGTCGGCGAGTTGCCCTTCGACAGCGAAGGCGTCGGCGATCTGCTCATCAAGATCTCGGTCGCCGAGCCGCCCATCCCCTCGAAGGTCTGGAAAGGCGTGCCGGTCCAGTTCGACGCGTGGTTCGCGAAGGCCTGCGATCGTGACCCGAACAAGCGTTTCCAGAGCGCGCGTGAGCTCGCCGAGGCCCTCGCCCGCGTCGTCGCGTCCGTGCCCGAAGCGATGCGCGGAGAGCTTCCGCCGCGGCCCGCGTCGCTCCGCCCGCCGCCCGTCGCGCCGTCGTCGACCCCCGGCCTCGCCGCCCCCGCGCCGCCGAGCGCGAAGGCGAAAACGACCGCACCCGCGCCGCCTCCGCGCCCGACGGCCTCCCCTGCGAAGCCGCCTCCGCGCGTGGAGCCCGCCAAGACGCAGCCCGTCCCCGAGCCGACGAGCGCGCACGGTCCCGTCTCGGAGGACATCGACGACTTCGAGTTCGACTTCGACGAGGAGCCGCCGGTCGTGGTCTCCACGGCGCCGCCGGCCGTGGTCGCCGCAGCGCCGCCCGCGACGAAGCTCTCCTCTGGTATCCGTCCGCCGACAAACGCCCCCACGGTGCAGCCGGCCCGCGCAACACCGCTGCCCGGCGTAGCGCCCGAGCAACGCATCAGCGCGCCGCCCCCGCTCCCTCGAGCCTCCGCGTCCGGGCCCCCTCCTGCACCGGTCTCCGACCTCGGCGCGCCCATCATGCCCGCGGGCCTGCTCGACGCGCCTCGTCCCCAGGTGCAGGCCCCCGCGCCCGCGCCCGCGCCTGCAGCAGCACCCGCGCCCGTGGCGATGCCCATCCCGAGGCACCCGGCTCCGATCACCGCGCCCGGCGTGGACAGCGGCGACCGGATCTCGGCGCCTCCCGAGATCGACGGCTCGCGCCGCAAGCGTGTGCTCGTGTTCGTGGGCGTCGCGTTTGTCCTGGCGATCGGAAGCGTCGCGTACGTCGTGGTTCAATCGAACATGCTGCCGCCTGGCCCGACCCCGGCCGCGTCGGCCCCGCCCCCGCCGGAGCGCATCGAGCCGCCGGCCGTCGTCGAGGTCCCGTCCCCCACGGCGAGCTTTGGAATCGCGCCGCCGACCACGAAAAAAACGCAGGTCAAACCCGGCGTGAACACGAAAAAAGGCGCGACGACGACGGCCACGACGACCACGAAGAAGACGACCACGAAGCCGCCGGAAGACGGGATGATCGAGATCCCGGATCCGCCGGGTGAAGTTCCGCCCGCGCCTTGAAAAGAAAACCCCGCGACCGCTCTTCGCGGCGCGGGGTTTGGCAAGGACGCCCCAGCGATCACGCCGGGGCATCCTCTGCGGTCTCCGGATCAGGAGCCTTCTTCGAACTCCGCGTCGATGACGCCGTCCTTGCCCTTGCCACCGGCGGGCGGGGGCGCGGCGCCACCACCACCGTCACCCGTGCCGGGCGGGCCCGCCTGCGGACCGGCCTTCTCGTACATCACGCTCGCGATGCGGTGCATCTCTTTCTCGAGCTTCTCGATCGTCGCCTGCACCGCCCCGTCGTCCTGCTTCTCGATCGCCGAGCGCCCCTCGGCCACGTAGCCGTTCAGCGTGGACACGTCGCTCTCGGGCAGCTTGTCCTTGTTGTCGGCGATCGTCTTTTCGATCGTGTAACAGAGGTTGTCGAGCTTGTTGCGCCGCTCGATCTCCTCGCGACGCTTCTTGTCCTCGGCCTCGTGCTCGCCGGCCTCGCGGACCATCCGCTGGATCTCGTCCTCTTTGAGGCCGCCGGACGCCGTGATCGTGATGCGCTGATCCTTGCCCGTCGCGAGGTCCTTCGCGTGCACGCTCAGGATGCCGTTCGCGTCGATGTCGAACGCCACCTCGATCTTCGGCACGCCGCGCGGCGCGGGCATGATGCCTTCCAGGTGGAACCGGCCGAGCGTGCGGTTGTACCGCGCCTCGGTGCGTTCGCCCTGGAGCACGTGCACCTCGACCGAGGGCTGGCTGTCGGTCGCCGTCGAGAAGGTCTCTTTCTTCTGCGTCGGGATCGTCGTGTTGCGCGGGATCATCACCGTCATCACGCCGCCGAGCGTCTCGACGCCGAGCGAGAGCGGCGTGACGTCGAGGAGCACGAGATCCTTCACGTCGCCGGAGAGCACGCCCGCCTGAACCGCGGCGCCGACGGCCACGACCTCGTCCGGGTTGACGCCCTTGTGCGGCTCTTTGCCGAAGTGCTTCTTGACCGTCTCCTGCACGAGCGGGATACGCGTCGAGCCGCCGACGAGCACGACCTCGTCGATCTGCTGCGGGGTCTTCTTCGCGTCCGCGAGCGCCTTGCGCACGGGCTCCATCGTCCGCTCGATGAGCGGCCGGATCATCTGCTCGAGCTTCGCGCGGCTGAGCTGCTTCTGGAGATGCTTCGGCCCCGAAGCATCGGCCGTGAGGAACGGCAGGTTCACCGTCGTCTCCTGCACGTTGCTGAGCTCGATCTTCGCCTGCTCCGCCGCGTCCTTCAGGCGCTGCACGACCATCTTGTCGTTCGCGACGTCGATGCCCGTGTCCTTCTTGAACTCGCCGATCAGCCAATCCATGATGAGGTGGTCGACGTCGTCGCCGCCGAGGTGCGTGTCGCCGTTGGTCGAGATGACCTGCACGACGTTGTCGCCGACCTCGAGGATCGAGATGTCGAACGTGCCGCCGCCGAAGTCGTAGACCGCGATGACCTCGTCGTTTTTCTTGTCGAGCCCGTACGCGAGCGCGGCCGCGGTCGGCTCGTTGACGATACGCTTGACCTCGAGGCCCGCGATGCGGCCGGCGTCTTTCGTCGCCTGGCGCTGCGCATCGTTGAAGTACGCGGGGACCGTGATCACGGCCTCGGTCACCTTCTCGCCGAGGTAGTCCTCGGCCGCCTTCTTCAGCTTTTGCAGGACCTTCGCCGCGATTTCCGGGGGCGCCATCTGCTTGCCGCGGATGTCCATCACGGCGTCGCCGTTCTTGCCCTTCACGACGTTGTAGGGGACGCGCTTCGTCTCTTCCTGCACTTCCTCGGCGCGACGCCCGATGAAGCGTTTGGCCGAGTACACCGTGTTGAGCGGGTTCGTGACGGCCTGCCGCTTCGCGATCTGGCCGACGAGCACCTCGCCCTTGTCGTCGAACGCGACGACGGAAGGCGTGATCCGTGAGCCCTCCTCGTTGACGATGACCTTGGGCTCTTTGCCCTCCATCACCGCCACAACGCTGTTCGTCGTGCCCAGATCGATGCCGATGATCTTACCCATGGAAACTTTTCCTCCGAGACGGGTCGCGCGCGGCAGTTCGGCGCGTGTGAGCTTTGAGCGGCCGGCGAGAGCTTGCCTGGCCGGCAACGCAACGCGAGGAACCGAAAACCTCGCGAAATCTTTCTTGATTTACGAGTCGCTCCGGCTTCGCGGGTCGCTTCGGGCACGAAACTAACCACACGCCCCCTCACGTCAACGGAGCGCCGACAGAACCCGGAAAAAACCATGCCCGGCAGGCCGTCCCAGGAGAATGTGGACGAACCCGACCGTCCTTTTTGAACCCGGCCTTGCGATCTCGGCGAGGCGCATGCTAAGAGGCTCGGCCCTTCTTCGGAGGAAGCGCGCCATGAAGCAAGGCATCCATCCCAATTACGTCATGTCGACGATCAACTGCGCCTGCGGCTCGGTCGTCGTCACCCGCTCCACCCGCGGCAGCTTCACGACCGACATCTGCTCGGCCTGCCACCCGTTCTATACGGGGAAGGCAAAGAACATGGACGTCGCCGGTCGCGTCGACCGCTTCCGCAAGAAGTACGCGCAGACGCAAAAGCCGGCCTGATCCGCGGACGTTCCTTTTCCACCAGTCCCACTCCCCACCCGCGGGGCGCTCGCTCTGCGGGGGGCGCCTCCCGCTCGGGTACTTCCCGCGCTAGAGTCTTCCCGATGAGCCAGGAAGTCGCACGCCCGTACATCGGCGGGCAGGCCGTGATCGAGGGGGTCATGATGCGATCCCCCCGATCGCTTTCCATCGTGTGCCGCAGGCGCTCAGGTGAGCTCGTGGTCCGTGAACGGGCCGCGCCTACGCTCGCCCAGGGCCCACGCACCTGGCCCTTCGTGCGAGGCATCGTCACCGTCGTCGAATCGCTCAAGCTCGGCTCACAAGCGTTGCGCTGGTCCGCCGATCTCTACGAGCAAGACCTCGATGACGATGGGGGCTCCGCTCGGCCGAGCCGAGCTGTGCCCCCAAACCCCCCCGACGATGGGCCCAAGTCGCAGAAGAAGCCGCCGACCGCGACCAACGTCCTTTCCGCGCTCTCGCTGGGCATCATCTCCCTCGTCACCTCGACCGGAGACGCCGCACCTTCGGGAGGCGGCAAGGGCGCGGGCGGGTTCGGGTTCATCTCGATCCTGTTCGCGGTCGGGCTCTTCGTCGCAGCGCCGCAAGCGGGCGCCGAGGGCATCAACAAACTCTTCAGCCTCGGCCTCGACGTCGGCTCGCCAGGATTCCAGGCGCTCACGGGCGCCGCGAAGCTCCTCATCGTCGTTGGCTACATGCTGCTCATCCGGCAGGTCGCCGAGATCCGCCGCGTGTTCCAGTACCACGGGGCCGAACACAAGGCGATTTCGACCTACGAAGCGCAAGAAGCGCTCACGGTCGAGAACGCCGCCAAGAAAACCACGCTCCACGCGCGTTGCGGTACCACGTTCCTCGTGATGGTCGCGCTCGTGTCGATCCTGGTCTTCTCGGGCGTCGGCGCGATGCTGCCGACGTTGCCCGGCGGTCGGCTCGCGCAGAGCGTGGGCTTCTTCTTCATGAAGTTGCCCTTCCTGCCGTTCATCGCGGCCGCCACGTACGAGATCCAGCGCATCTTCGCGCGCTACTGCACCGTGGGCCCGCTCCAGGTGCTCCTCTGGCCGGGCTTCGTGGTTCAGAAGATCACGACGGCCGAGCCCGAGCCCGCGCAGCTCGAGGTGGCGCTCGCGTCACTCCGCGCGACGCTCTGGCGCGAAGCGGCGGCCCAGACCGCCCCGGCCGAGGTGCCCGACCGCGTCTTCCCGGATTACGGCCAGCTGCTCGCAGATCCGGGCTACATCGCCGCTCGCAGCTGAGCCGGACTCACCATGTTGCCGATCGCGAAGCTCGAAGCCGTGGCGCGTCGCTTCCGGGAGCTCGAGCACCTGCTCTGCTCGCCCGAGGCGCTCGCGGATCACGCGAAGCTACAGAAGCTCAACAAGGAACGCACGGACCTCGAGCCCGTCGTGGCGCAGTTCGCGCGCCTCAGCGACATCGAGCGCCGCATCGCAGAAGATCGCGAAGCGCTCGCCGATCCAGAGCTCGGAGAGCTAGCGCGCGCGGAGCTGCCCGAGCTCGAAGCCGAACGCGACGTGATCGCGAGCGAGCTCGAGCTTTTGCTCCTGCCGAAGGATCCGAGCGACGCGAAAAACACGGTCCTCGAGATCCGCAGCGGCGAAGGCGGCGAGGAAGCGGCGCTCTTCGCGGCCGACAACTTTCGCATGATCTGCCGTTACGCTGAGACGAAGCGCTGGAAGGTCGAGATCCTCAGCGTGAGCGAGGCGTCGGCCGGCGGG
>JANMGF010001008.1:0-4311 GCA_031374535.1 Polyangium sp. (in: bacteria) | reverse complement strand
CCCCCGTGGCGCACGCGCGCCGCCTCGCCGACCATTTCAACGCGCCGCTCGAGACGTTCCACGGCGGCCATTTGCTCCAGTTTGGCCGGGCAGACGCCTTCCGCGCCGTGGGGCGGATGCTCGGGCGGATGGGGCTCTTTTCGCGGCGATGAACGAAGAACGCCCGTCGATGCGGTTCCCCGACGCCCACGTGAGCCAGCGTTTTCTGCGACTCGCGCGGCTCTTCGGCTGGACCAGCCTCGGTTTGGCCGTCCTCCCGCCCGTTCTGATCAGCCTGTTCGGGGCGCTCGCCGAGCTCTCCGGGTTGCATTTCGTCCGCGACCTGCGCACGGTCATCATCGACGTCTCGGCCGTAACGTACCTGCTGTTCCCGGTCCTCGCGCTGGTGAGCGCGATCGTCTCGACGCCGACGATTCGAGGTTGGCGCGGCAAAACGTCGATCCGGGTCGACGAGGAGGGCCTCCACTTTCATCGGGGAGCCGAGACACACGTCATGGCTCGGAACCGCCTCACGGACGCCATTTTCGTGTTCGCGCCGAAGGCAGTCGTCGATCTATGCCTCGTCGGGGGCGACATCGTGCGTGTCGAGGTGCCGACGGAGGCCGATGGGCAAGCCCTGATCCAGAAGCTCGGATTCGCGCCCGACGAGCGGCGCGTCACGATCACGCTCGCCTCACCGCAACGGATGCTCGCGGCCGGTTGCGTGGGGTTGCCCTTGATCTCGGCCGTGATGGTCGTGCTCCTCGGTTTGCTCTCGGGGAGGGTAGACGTTCGAGGGCTCGTCCCTTATCTCACGGCGATTCTCCTCTTCCTCCTCGTCCGCTCGTGGCGTCCGCCCGAGGTCGTGGTCGGCGCGGACGGTGTGCTCGTGCGCCGCCCTTTCCAGAAGAAATATCATTCGTTCGCCTCCCTCGGTCGCGTCGACGCGGACGGGAAACGATTGCGGTTCCTCCATGACGCGCAAGAGGCTCGCGCGTCGGAGTTCGTGGAGGGGGAGCCCGAGCTCGTCCGCGCGGCGGCGAGCCGGATCGAGCAGGCCCGCGCGGCGAGGGCCGCGGGCGTCACGCATGCGCGCGTGGGCGCGTTGCTCGAGCGCGGGGATGTGCCCCTCGCCGAATGGCGGCAAAAATTGTCGGGGCTGCTCGGGGGCGGTGATTACCGATCCGCGACCGTGACCCCGGAGGCTTTACTTTCGGTGCTCGAGGATCCCGCCGAGGATCGGGGCCGCCGCATCGGGGCTGCAATGCTCCTGCGTATCGCCGCGCCCGATGCCGCGCCTCGCATCCGGATCGCCGCCCAGACGAGCGCCGACGACGCGCTCCGCGCCGCGCTCGAGCTGGTTGCCGAGCAGGAGCTCGACGATGCCACGCTCGAGCGGGCGCTCCGCGTCACGCGTGCATCTTGATCATCTTCTCGAGCCGGCCGAGCGCGCGCGTCAGCGACTCCTCGCCGGGGCCGAACGAGAATCGCACGTGGTGCCGGAAACGCGAGGCCCGATGCGCCCTTCGTTTGCCCGGGTTCACGTCGAAGAACTCGCCCGGCACCACGATCACGCGGTGCTCCAGGGCGGCCCGGAAAAACGAATGCCCGTCGTTGATGCCCGAGGGCAGGTCCGCGACGGAGCCGAAGACGTAAAACGTCCCCTCGGGGTCCACGTCGACCTGAATCCCGAGCTTCCGCAGGCCCTCCAGCATGAGGTCGCGTTTTTTCGCGAACGTCCTCTGGATCGCCGCCGTCTCGGCCCGCACGTGCTCCATTTCGAGGAGCGGCACGGCGGCGCGTTGCATCGGCTTCGAGCCGCCGCCGTCGAGGAAGCTCCCCGCGCTCGCGACCGCGTCGATCACCTCGCGCGGGCCCAGGGTCCAGGTCACGCGCCAGCCGGGGTATCGCCAGTTTTTCGTCAAACCGTCGAAGATGACCACCGGGTCCTCGTCGACGTCCTCCACGTACCGCGCCGCGCTCTCCATCGGCGCGGGGCCGCCGAGGCCGTAGACGTAATGCGAGTAGAACTCGTCGAAGAGCATCGTGCAATCGAGGTCCCGTGCGGTGCGCACCCACGCGGCGAGCTCCTCGCCCCGGACGTGTTTGCCCGTGGGGTTGCAGGGGTTCGACGTGAGAATGGCGCCGAGGCCGCGGCCCTGGATCTCCCGGCGGAGATCACCGACCGAGAAGGCATACCCGCGCTCGCTCTCCAGCAGGATCGGGATGGGGGAGAAGAGGCGGAAGACGTCGAGCAGCTCCTCGTAGGCCGTGTAATCGGGCAGGAAATGGCCGAGGTTGATCTGACCGAGGGCCGCGGCGGCGCGCGTGAGCGAGGCGCGACCGCCTCCGGAGACGCACACGTTTTCGGCGCTGTACCGCGAGGGCATGCCCCTTCGATAGGCGCGGTTGTAGAAATCGGCGATGGCCTCGCGTAGCTCCCAGAGGCCCGCCACGGGCGCGTATTCCTGGTCGTCGCCGGCGATCGTGACGGCCTCGCAGCGCGGCGGCGCGCCGGGCAGGGGGCCGGTCTCGGGCTGACCCTGGCCGAGGTTGCACCACGCGTCCTCGCCCTGATCCACGCCGGGGCGATAGCCGTGTTTCGCGGCCTCGCCCATCACGTAAATCACGCCGGTGCGGGGCACCTTGCGGAACGCGCCGAGCGCCTTTTCCTCGCTCGGCCCGCGCAGGACGGGCTCGCTGCGCGTCTTGGGTGCCGGATGTGCCTCGACTTCCACGGGCGGGGGCGTCTCGATCGTGTCGTTGATGCTCATGGCAATGGATCCGTCAGGCCTTGGCAGGGGGCGTGGCGTCGGGCTCGTCCGCGAGCTCGGCGATCTTCGGCTCGGCTGTCTTCGGCAGGAGCGCGACGAAGAGGCCGAGGCAAAAGACGAGCGAGATCAGGGTGAGCGCGGTGTATTTGTCGTCGTTCCAGTATGAGCTGATCCACACGAACTGGCTCAGCGCGGCGAGGCCAAAGAGCGGGGCCTCGAAATCCCTCCGCACCTTGGTGAGCGGCGCCGAGAGGATCATGAACGAGTAATAATAGCAGGTGAGCTGGGACAGCAGGATCATCCAGATCTGCCCCAGGCACTGGGCCACCCACAAATTCTTGACCCGCCGCTGCACGTACACGCTGAGCGCGAGGGCGAGGGCGATGATCAGGTAGGCGACGAGCTTGTACTTCTTGTACCGCTCGTTGCGCATGTTTTTCCAGTTCTCGAAGGGATCGATGAGCTTGACGTCCTTCGTGAACTTCATGCGCCCGGAGGCCTTGCTCGCGGCCTCCTTGTAATGGAACACGTCGCCGATCTTCTGGACCGTCTCCGGATTGATGAGCCCGCGCTGCTTCAACGCATCACTCAGGGGCGTGAGCGCCTCGCCGACCTGCGAGATGGTCTGCGCTTTGATGTCGTGCGCGACGATCACCCGCAGGCCCATGTGATTGGTGAGCGGCGTCTGGTCGTGGACCTCGAGCGTGTGCTTGTAGAAATCGTGGTACGACCGCGGGCCCGAGACGGCCATGCTGAGCGGAATGAGCACCACCGCGGCGGCCGTGCCTCCGATGAGCATCTGCACCTGCTGGGCCGTCATTTTGCGTTTTCGCACGAGCGACCAGCCTACGGTCACGAGGAGCCCGACCACGCAGAGCCCGGGGAAGATACGCAGGAGCCCCGCATACACCAGGGACGCGCCCGCGAGCTTCGGGTATTTCTTCCGCAGGAGGCATACCGAGAGGACGAGGAAAAAGAGCCAGTCCTGCCGCAGGAACGCGCCGCCCGTCCAGTAGAAGGGCGCCGACGACTGGCAACCCCAGAAGATCGCCCCGACCGCGAAGACACGCCAGCCGAACGCCCACCACAAAGCGACGAACATCCCGCCGAGGTAAAGGATGTCGAGCGCCGAAAGAAACTGGCAATACCAGACGCTCGCAGGCTGCAATTCGGAGAAGAACCGACCCATGATGGTCCACACGGGCGGGGGATTGTACCCGTGGTCCTTCTGCATGTCCTCCCAGTAACCTTTGCCCGAGACGGCCCGGAAGAACTTCACGTCCTCCTTGAACTTCTCCCAGCGATGGGGCGGGAAGCTGTTCTTGCAGGTCTCGTCGGGGTGATCGAGGAACTGCGCGGCGGGCACGAGGAGGTTGTCGCCGCCGAGGTTCCGGATTTTCTTGTCCGGGTGCCGCACCTCCTTCGCCATGTCGATGCGCTCGACGCGGCCCGTGTCGGAATGGGTGTACTGGACGACCCCGAGCTCGTCCTGGGCGATCAGCGAGCACTTGTAGAGGCCGTCGTACCCCATTTCCTTGAAGTACTTGGCCCCCATGTA
>JANMGF010001000.1:0-3239 GCA_031374535.1 Polyangium sp. (in: bacteria) | reverse complement strand
GCGGCCCTCGCGCTCGGAAACCTCGAGCGTGCGCGGCATTTTCTGCAACGGCAGGAGTGGTTGTGCTCGCGCGTTGGCGACGTCTTCGGCCAGGCCCGCTCGCTCATCTTCCTCGCCGACGTGGCCACCGCGCGCGGCCGTCCCGACGACGCCCTCGCCCTCGCGAGCCGCGCCCGCGAGATCGCAGCCGCCGCGCGCCCGCCGCTCCGCCTGTGGATCGCCTACGCCACGCGCGCGATCGGCCGCGCACGAATGGATCTCGGCGACACGTCCGCGGGCGAAGATCTCGAGGCCGCCGCGACGCTCTTCGGCGAGGTGGGCAATCCCCTCGGCGCCGCGCTGACCGACTGGGATCGCGCGCGGCACAAGGCGCGAAACGGCCTGTCCGCGTCCACGGCGCGATCGAGCTTCTTCGGACCGGCGTCGCAGCTCGCCGCGCTTGGCCTCTCGGGTCGTGTCGCCGAGGTGCTGCGTGACGACCGGACGTTCTCTGCGTCCTCGGCCGAGGCGCGTGTCTCCGAGAGGGCCATCGCGGCCGCGTCGCAGGGGCTACCGCACCTCTCGGTGGCGCAAGAAGTGGAGCTGCTCCACGCCGCGCCCGACGAGCTCGCGCGCCTCGCCGAGGCCAAGACCGCGGCACAACGAAACCTGGCGCGCCTGTCGGCCTTTTGCCTCGCACCGCCCGGCCTCTTCGTGGCGGCCGTGGCGAGCACGAGCGCGGGCACGGGGCGACCGTCCTTGCCCTCCGAGCGCAGCGCGGCGGCCGCGATCGCGGACATGCCCGGGCTCGTCGTGTGGGCGTGGCTCGGGGCGACACCCCTCGTCGAGGTGGGCCGGGATCTCGCTTCGCTGAAGGTCGCGCTCGGCGGTGAAACGCGGGCGAGGCTCTCGCGGGTCCCACACGCGCGTGTGCTCTCGGCGCCGCTCGCGGGCGAAGTCGGGCCCATGGTCGAGGCGCTGGATCTCGGGCCGGTCGTGGCTGCGGCCCTCTCCTTGCCGCCGGGGAGGCTCGAGGTCGCGCCCGACGTGGACTGGGATCCCGAGGCCGAGGCACGCGCGGTGATGGCCGGCTTCACGACGCGCAGGGGGACGACGGACGGGCCCGCTTGACGTAACGGCACCTCCTCCTATGTTCCGCGTCGCCGGATGAAAAAACCCGAACCGTTTGAAGTGCGGCTCGCGTCGGCGACGAGGATCGCGCCGGCCGTGAGGCAACTCGTGTTCGAACGTGTCGACGGTCGGCCCCTCGGCCACGACCCGGGACAGTGGATCAACCTCGTCTTGCCGCTCCCAGAGGGCGAGCTGCGGCGGGCCTACTCGATCGCGTCGGCGCCCGACGGATCGAGCCGCTTCGAGGTCGCCGTCACGCGCGTCGCGAGTGGCCCGGGCTCGACGTACCTGCATGATCTTCCCGAGGGATCGGTCCTCGGCGCGCTCGGTCCGCATGGCCTGTTCACGCGCGCGCCGGACGATCCGAGCCCGTCGCTTTTCGTCGGCACCGGCACGGGCGTCACGCCTCTCCGCGCGATGATGCAGGCCGCGCTCGCGAGCGGCACGAAGGCTCCGCTCTGGCTGCTCTTCGGCGCGCGTTTCGAGGAGGACATCCTCTACCGCGCCGAGATGGAGGCCTTCACGCGGGAGCACCCGCACGTGCGTTACGCGATCACGCTCTCGCGCCCCGGCGACACATGGACGGGCAAAAGCGGGTATGTCCAGACGCACGTCCCGGCCTTGCTCCAGGCGCTCGAAGCCGAGAGCGGAGAAGCGCTTCCCCACGTCTACGTCTGCGGCCTCGAGCGTATGGTGAAGACCGTGCGCGAGCTTTGCCGCCACGAGCTCGGCGTCGAGCGCAAGCACGTGCACACCGAGCGGTACGACTGACGTACTCGTCCGCCGAAATGCGGCCCACGAAGTGGACGGACGGCATCGCGGGGGCTATAAAAATCCGATGTTCCGTCGAATGTCGGATCTTCAGGATGCTTGCCCTATGCGAGGAGGAATCATGCGTTTCGTCTTGCTGGCTCAGGTTGCGGGTGCTGCGTTGTTTTTGGCTGGGTGCCCGGGGGATCAGCAGGTCGAACCCACCGGCGGCGGCAGCGGCTGCCCGGCCGGTACGGTCTGTCCTCCCGGCGCGGGCGGCGGAGGCGGGAACGGCGGGAACGGCGGTGACGGCGCGGGCGGCGCGGGGAACGCGGGCGGCGCCGGCGGTTCAGGCGGCTCCGGGCAGGGCGGCGCGGGCGGGAATGGCGCGGGCGGCGCGGGCAATGGCTCGGGCGGCGCGAGCAACGGTAGCGGCGCCGGCGGCAGCGGAGGAAATGCGGTTTGTGATCCGCTCGAGTCCGATCTCGACATCAAGCTCGTCGACGCGACACAATGTTTCCCGTTGCAGCCCGAAATCGTGCAGTGCCAGGAGGTCCTCGACGGCCCCTGCTGCCCGATCAGCGTGGTCGCCAAGGACTCGCCCGAGGTCGTCGCGTACATCGAGGCTTTCAACAAATACAAGGCTGCCGGTTGCGACGCGGGTTGCCCGCCGATTCCGTGCCCGGCCATGCCCAAATTCAAATGCACGGCCAACGCAAATGACCCGACCACGGGTGTCTGCACGCCGGTATCGCCCTGACGTGAACTGAAACCCGAGATCCTCGGGTCGGCTCCCCTGCCCCTTCGTCCTTATCGCGAGGAAGAAGGGGCAGGCGCTTTTTGGGTCCCCCCACAGCCCGACAGGCGGGATGATCCGGCTCCGAGCGCCCCTCGCCACCCCGGGGCCCGAAAGGAGCGTCCCATGTCCCCGCACGATTCCCTCTTCGAGCAAGCCGCTCGCGCCCTCGAAACCGCACGCGCGCTCGTCATCACGGCGGGCGCGGGCATGGGCGTCGACTCGGGGCTGCCCGATTTTCGCGGCAACGATGGCTTTTGGCGCGCGTATCCGCCGTACAAAGACCTCGGCCTCGGCTTCTCGTCCCTCGCCAATCCGCGCTGGTTCGGGACCGATCCCACCCTCGCCTGGGGCTTTTATGGCCACCGCCTCGAGCTCTACCGAGCGACCGTGCCCCATCCGGGCTTTGAGGTGCTGGCGCGGCTCGCGCGAAGGATGACCGACGGCTTTTTCGTGTTCACCTCGAACGTCGACGGCCAGTTCCAGCGCGCAGGCTTCGATCCCGAACGTATCGTCGAGTGCCACGGCGCCATCGATTTCCTGCAATGCACGCGCGCGTGTGGCGTCGGCATCTTCCCGGCCG
>JANMGF010000999.1:0-2780 GCA_031374535.1 Polyangium sp. (in: bacteria) | reverse complement strand
CGTCGACGAGCATGGGCACGCGTGGTCCCGAGCTGCTCTACGAGCTCTTGCTCGCGCCGGGCATCGGCAAGTATCCGAAGGACCGCGCGTCGAAGCTGCTCGTCGATCCCAAGGTCGCGAAGCTCGCCACGCCTGCGCTCCTCGTTGCGAACGATCTTCGCGCGGCCACGGGATGCGCGCGTCGTTCCCTGTTCGCGCGCGCGGCCAAGGAAGGGGACGAACGCGCCTTCGGGTACCTCAAGCCCTTGCTCGCGACGAAGGGGTGCAGCTGGCACCGTCAAGCGGATTGCTTCACGTGCCTCGGCGATCGCAAGGAGCTCCGCGCGACGATCGACGCAATCACGAAGCGCCTGGAGGCGAAGGCGTCCGGCGCTTCGCCGAACTGAGGCCTCGCGAGGTCACCCGCGGGGGCGGGGTCAACGAGGCTGGGGGCAGGGTGGGCGCAACAGGATTTGAACCTGTGACTTCATCCGTGTGAAGGATGCACTCTACCGCTGAGTTATGCGCCCGTTCGAGGGTTTGGCGGGGCGTGGGTCACGCGCTCGCCGAAGCTCGACGGCGACATCACTAGCGCAAGCGATGTCGTTCGACAAGTGTTTTGATGATGAGGACACTCGCGGGCTTCAGCCGGCGCCGCGGGCGGCCGCGACACGCGCGCGGATGGCCTCGAGCCCCCCGTCGATGTCGGCCTCCGAGCAAGCGTACGAGAGGCGGATATACCCCGGCGCGCCGAAGGGCGTGCCTGCCACGCTCGCGACGTGCGCCTCCTCGAGCAACCACATCGCGACGTCGAGGTCGCTCTGGATCGTGCTGTCTTTGTAGGGGATGCCGTAGAGGCCCCGGACGTCGGCGAACGCGTAGAAGGCCCCTTCGGGTTTTCTACAGCGCACGCCGGGGATGCTTCGAAGGCCCTCGACCATCCGATCACGGCGCCTTGCGAAGGCATCACGCATCTCGCGCACCGCGTCTTGTGGGCCCGAAAGCGCGGCGACCGCGGCTGCTTGCGCCACGGCCGTCGCGTTCGTCGTGCTCTGGCTCTGCACGACGTCGAGGACCTTCGAGAGGGCCGGCGGCGTGATGCTCCAGCCGATGCGCCATCCCGTCATCGCGTACGTCTTGCTGACGCCCGAGATCATGATCGTACGGTCGCGTAGATCCTCGGCGATCGCAGGCACCGATACGTGGCGGAAGCCGTCGTAGGTGAGCTCGCCGTAGATCTCGTCGACGACGAGCCAGAGGTCGTGACGGCGCACGACGTCGAGCAGGGCTCGAAGGTCCGCCTCGGCGTAGGCCGAGCCCGTCGGGTTTGACGGCGTGCAGAGGATGATGGCCTTCGTCCGCTCGGTGATCGCGCGCTCGAGGGACTCCGCGTCCATGCGGAAGCCTTGTTCCACGCGCGTTTCGACGATCACCGGCGTGGCGCCGACGATGCGGACTTGCTCGGGATAACTCACCCAGTAGGGCGCGGGCACGATGACCTCGTCGCCCGGCTCGTAGAGGGCGAGGGCCACGTTGAAGAGCGCGTGCTTCGCGCCGCACGAGACCGTCACCTCGCTCGGCGTCGGACGATAGCCACGGTCGCGCTCGGTCGCCGCGCAGATCGCGGCTTTCAGCTCGGGCGTACCCGTCACGGCCGTGTAGTGGGAGACGCCGGCGTCGATGGCGGCCTTGGCAGCTTCGAGCACGTGGCGCGGCGGCTCGAAGTCCGGCTCGCCAACGCTGAAGGGGTAGACCTTGTGGCCCTGGCTGCGCAGGCGAGCGGCCTGGGCGGCCACCGCGAGCGTGGCGCTCGGGGCCACGGCGGAGAGACGATCAGCGAGCTTACGAGGCATCTCCGAGATCCTTCGTACCTGCACTACGTGCACTTCCCCGCCGACGCAAGCAGACAAGCGGGCTCTGCTCGATACGCGTCCGGGGCGCTCGGGCGAACGAGGATCATCTCGTGGATCTTCGGTTCTTCCGTCGCCTGCACGTGCCGCGTCCGGAAGCCGAACGGCTCGTAGAACCGCATGGCGTCGCGCGTACGAAGCAGCACCGACTCCGCGCCGCGCACCGCAGGGTGCTCGAGCAAGAGAGACATGAGCGCGCGCCCGAGCCCTTGGCCTCGCCAGGCGTCCGCGACGATCACGTCGTAGATCCAGGCGCGCCGTGCGCCGTCCGTGATCGCCCGCGCCGAGCCCACCAAAGCGCCCGTTCGATCCCGCGCGCCCACCCACACCGGCGAGCCGAGCAGGCTGCGACGGATACGATCGGGCGTCGTGCCTTCGCACCCGTACGTCCCGACCAGCATGGCCGTCGCCTCGTCGGCATCGGCTTCCCCCATCGCACACACGAGCGTCGCGCCCGCGGGTGCTTCGAGGAAAGACGGCACGGGCGCGGACGGGTTTGCCGCGCGCACGAGGTCCACCGCCGCCGCGTCGCCCGGCGCGCCTCGCGCCCAGAGCAGGCCGAGGATCCGGCTCACCTCCGCGGGCGTGCGGTTCTGCCCGAGCTTCGCTTTCCCATCGACCCCGTCGAGCCGCACGCCGAACACGAGCACGCCCGCGACGGCCTTCTTGTAGAGCGGATGCTCCGCGTCGATCGGCACGTGCCCGCCCTCGGGCTGATGTTTGCCCATGAGCGCCGCGAGCATCGCGGCCTTCGCGGCAGGCGCCTCGACACGCTCGATCGTGCCGTGCACCTGCGCGCTCCGGTAGAACGTCGTGGCCGGACAAGCGCGCTCCGGATCGACGAACCAGCTCGGGATCGAGGGTTTCACGCCGAGCGCGTCGTCGGGCTGC
>JANMGF010000988.1:0-1788 GCA_031374535.1 Polyangium sp. (in: bacteria) | reverse complement strand
TGACGACCGAGATGGTCTCGTAAGGCTCCGGATCGACGAGGAACCGGTAAATGCTCTCGAGCTGCGACTCGTACCCGCAGCCGATCTGTCCGACGCCGATGACCATGTCGCGCAGCGTGGGCACGAGCCCGCCGCCCATGCCATCGTCGATGTCCGCCTCGCCCGGGGGATTGAGCTTCGCCTGCGGATCCCAGGCGAGAAAGCCCTTGCCGGCGTACGTCGGCACCGCCGCGCCCCCGCATTGCGCCGCGCGCGACAGGAGATGGGCCTTGTCGTTGTTCGTCGTGTTCGGGTTGGGATCACACTCCGGGCTCGAAGTCACGTTCGGACACGCATCCGCGCCGTGGCCGCCGATGCTGGAGCTGATGACGCCGATGTGAATGTCGGTCATCGGCTCGAACGCGCGGGCATACCCACTCGGGCACGCCTCCGCCGGTCCGCTCGGCTGCATGGGCGAAGGCACGCCCATCGCGTCGATGCAAGGCGGGTTCACGACACCCTGGACGATGTTCGGGATCGCCCGCGCGAGGATGTTTTGCTTGTCGGCCATGCTCCGCGAGTTGTCGATCGCAAAAAGCAAATCGAGCCGCGACGCATCGACGCAGGCCCCCGGACCGCCGCCGCCCTGCCCTCCCGTGCCGCCTTGGCCGCCGCTGCCGCCGGCGCCTTGCCCGCCGCTGCCGCCTTGCCCGCCGCTGCCGCCTGGACCGCCGCCCCCTGGACCGCCGCCGCCGGCAGCACCTGTGCCGCCCGTGCCGCCTATCGGCGGCTCGTCGGGGCACCCCGTCAGCGCGAAAAGCGCCACCATTCCCAAACCCAAGATAATTCCATGTCGACTGATCATGTCATGCCTCCCTCGTCGGGACGGCGATGAGACATGGCTTACCGGCGAGCGTCAAGGGGAGCGCAGCAAATCGCGCGCGCCGTCGGCCACGAATTGCACGGCGATGGCCGCGAGGATGAGGCCCATCACGCGCTCGAGGATGGCGACGCCGCTCTGCCCGAGGGCGCGTTGCACGAGCTGCGCCGCGCGCAGGATGAAGTACGTCGCGACAAACGTGATCGTGATGGCGAGCATGACCGGGACCACGTAGAGCAGGCTCGAGGTCTTGCCCTGGGACATCAGCACCATCGCCGTCGCGATCGAGCCCGGGCCGGCGAGCAAGGGCATCGCGAGAGGCACCAGCGCCACGTCTTCCTTGTGCATGCCCTCCTCGGTCTCCTCGGGCGAGGTGCGGGTCCCCGGGCGCTTGGCGCGTAACATGTCGAGCGCCGTGAGCATGAGCAGGAGGCCGCCTGCAACGCGGAAGGCGCTGAGACCGATGCCGAAGACCTTGAAAATGACGGTGCCGAAAAGCGCGAAGAACGAGACGAGGAAGTATGCCGTGAGGCAGGCTCGGCGCGCCATCTGGCGGACCTTTTCCGGCGGATCGTTCGCCGTGATCGCCAGGAAAATCGGCACGATGCCGATCGGATCGACCACGAAGAAGACCGCCGACAAGGCGACGAAAAAAAACGTGATGAGCTCGGTCAAGGGCGCTCCCGCGGCGCATATAGACCCGGGGCGGGCGAGAAGCCAGGCTCATCCCGCCGCCCGCCGCGGCAGAGCGCCCGGCGGGGTGAGGTTGACGGGGCGCTGGGGGCGCGGTATCTCGCCCTTCCCATGTTCCGCGTGACCGAAGAAGTGCGGTTCTGTTATGGCCACCGCCTGATGGAGTACGAGGGCCCGTGCGCCCGCATCCACGGTCATAACGCTCGCGTGGAGATCGAGATCTCGTCGCCCACGGT
>JANMGF010000976.1:0-2324 GCA_031374535.1 Polyangium sp. (in: bacteria) | reverse complement strand
GCCTCGCGCGTGGGGATCGGCGCGTCGAGCGAGGCGATTTGCGGCCGCGTCACCCGCCGGTAAAGCCCGAGCAACTCTTCTCCCTCGAGGATCTCGTCCCAGGCCTTTTTCGCGTCGCCCCCCGTGGAGGGCAGCGGAAAGACGGGCACCTGCTCATTCCGCGCGGTTTCGTAGGTCTTGTACGTACCCCCGAGCCCGCCGATCAGGATCACGGCTTGCGCGCGCCGGACACTCTCGACCCATTCCGGCACGCCTTTTTCGACGTAAATGACGTCCCCGCCGAAAAAGGCGGGCTCGTCGGGCCGCGGGACGATTTGCTTGAGGCGCGTGGAGAGCGGCAATCCGAGGGCCTGGAGCTCACCTGCGAAGGCCAGGGTCGCGGCCTTGTCCACGCCGACCCAGCCGCACGTGACGAGCCCCGCCCCGCTTTGCGCCAGCGCCCGCCCGACCGCCTGCGCGGCCAGCTCCTCCGTCCTGGGCAACGTTCCCGAGCCGGTGCCCGCGACCAGCACCCACGTCTCCTGCCCCGGGGAAGCTTCACTCATGGCGAGGCACTCTACCAGGGGTGGCGCCTCGGGTGTACGCTTCAGCAGACGCGCGGCGCGAGCCGGAGGAGGGACCATGGGCCAGGACGATTTCTTGCGAGATTACGTCGAAGCGCTCGAACGAGGCCGCGCGGCCCTGTTCGTCGGCGCGGGGTTATCCATGGCGGCCGGCATGCCGGGCTGGGGCAAGCTGCTCGAGGGCATGGCGCGCGAGATCGGCCTCGATGTCGACAAAGAGCACGATCTCGTCTCCCTCGGTCAATTTTACGTCAATCGTTACGCCGGCAGCCGCAGCCACCTCGCGGGGCTCGTGCGGCGCACGTTCGACCGGGAGGTCGAGGTCCCGGAGAACCATCGAATCCTGGCCCGGCTCCCGTTCGGCCACGTCTGGACCACGAACTACGACGAGATCCTCGAAGGCGCCTTCCGGCAAGCGGGCAAGGCCCTCGACGTCAAATCACGCAACGCCGACCTCACGACCTCCGACCCGGAGGCCGACAGCGTGCTCTTCAAGATGCATGGCACCGCTTCGCATCCGGACGAGATCGTCCTGACGAAAGACGATTATGAGCTTTATGCGCGCAGTCGGCCGGGTTTCTTGCAGATCCTCGGGAGCGACCTCACGACGCGTACGTTCCTGTTTCTCGGATTGAGCTTCACGGACCCGAACCTCGGGCACGTCCTCTCCGCGCTGCGTGGATCGTTCAAGGACAGCCCGCGGCAACATTACACGATCATGAAGCGCCCCTCGGGCGCGTACGAGGCGAAACGATTCGATCACGTCGTCACGGATCTGCACCGGTATGGCATTCGCGCGATCGTGGTCGATGATCACGCAGAGACCACGAAGCTCCTGCACGAGCTCGAGCGGCGGCGGGCGCAGCGGAGCGTGTTCGTGTCGGGGAGTTTTCCGGAGGATGGAGACGAAAAAGAGCGCGCGTTCGTCTCGGCGATCGCCCGCGGCGTCGGGCGTATCGTGGGCAAACGCGGTCTCCGGCTCGTCACGGGGCACGGGCGCGTGGTGGGCAGCGGCGCGGTCACGGGGTTGATCGAGGCGCTGGAAGGACGCTCGGGCGCGACCATTTCGAGGCGGCTCATCGTTCGCCCGGTGCGCGAGGTGGCCCCGCCCGGCGCGTCCCTCGAAGCGTGGAAACGGAAATCACGCGAGGACTTGCTCGCGCAATCGGGCGTGATGATCGTCGTCGGGGGCCTGCGGCGCGGCGTTCCTGCGCCCGGGGTGCTCGAGGAGTTCGAGATCGCGGCGGCCCAGGGCTCTGTCGTCCTGCCCATCGCGGCCACGGGACACGCGGCGCGCCAGATCTTCGAGACCATGCGCGCGCGCCCCGAGGTGTACCTGAACCGGGAGATCGACCCCGCGTCGTTCGAGGAGCTCGGGCCCCAGACGACGAGCGAGGCCACGATCCTCGCGGCGATCGAGCGCTGCATCGGGCGGCTCGTGGCCTAAACTGGATTTCGAGGGCCCTCGCGCTTTAGGATGCGCGTCGATGCCGAGCATTTTCTACGCGCCCGACCAGATCCGCATCGACGTCGAGGAGCGACAAACCCTGCTGAATGCCGCTCTCTCCGCGGGCATCCCCCACACCCACGTGTGCGGCGGTAACGCGCGTTGCTCGACGTGCCGGGTGATCGTGATCGAGGGGCTGGAGAACATCGAGCCGCCGAACGAGGTCGAACGCGCGCTCGCCGAGCGGCTCGGCCTGCCGCGCGAGGTCCGCATCGCCTGCCAGGCGACGGTGCGCGGCCCGGTGCGCGTACGAA
>JANMGF010000912.1:0-5432 GCA_031374535.1 Polyangium sp. (in: bacteria) | reverse complement strand
GTCAACGGCGAGGACGTCACGACGCGCTCGACGAGCCACCGCATCGGCCGCGGCATGGCGATCGTCCCCGAGAACCGCCGGCTCTTCGAGCTCGAGCGGCGATGGCTGGGCGAGGGCGGATAGGGTCGGCGGTCCCACACTTCGACCTGCCTGCGCCGAGTGTCCGCCGCAGCGGACGCCGTCCTCGCATCCGTCCGCTCCGGCGGACTCTCCCAGCGGAGGGCGTCCACGATCGCGAACCCATGACCCTCGAAACCGCGCGAGACGCCGACACGTGCGGGTGCCCCACGGCGGCACACGGCTTGCACATTGCACGGGAGACCTGTATCGAAGGAGGCCTCGTGCAATTCGAAAAGTTCAACTGGGATATGACCCATGCCTGTCCGCTGCGGTGCGCGCACTGTTACTCCGAGTCGGGGCGACGCCCCGCTGGAAACAGGGACGACGATGTGATGCGGATCGCGGAGGTCATCGCAGAACATCGACCGAAGCGCGTGTCGTTGAGCGGAGGTGAGCCGCTCATCGTGAAGAACTGGCCCAAGGCAGCGCGGCGTATCCGGGATGCCGGCGTCGAGGTGACGTTGTTCACGAGCGGGTGGACCCTCGAGGAGGCCGATGCAGAGCGGCTCGCCCAATCCGTGACGAGCGTATGCGTGAGCGTCGACGGCGGGACGGAGCAGACGCATGACGCGCTGCGGGGTCGGAGCGGGTCCTTCCAACGTGCAATGGCGGCCCTGGAGATCCTCGACACGTTCAAGCGACGCCACGACGGACCCTGCTACACGCTCGGCATCGACTACACCGTGGTCCGTAGCAACTTCGGCGAGAGGGAGCGCTTCGTCCGCGACGCCACGGCGCGCTTCTCGGGGCTCGACTACCTTCGCTTCGCAATGGCGATGCCCTGTGGTCTCGCTGCCGAGGAGGCGTTTGCAGCGCGAGAGATACTCACCGATGAGCTGAGCCGGGCGCTGCGTGACTCGGAGCCAACGCTTCAGAAATTGTCAGAGGGCGGCGCGCGGGTATCGATCACCGACACGCGATCCTTCATGATGTACTCGGAACACTGCGTCGAGCCGCCGCGTATGGGACATATCGAGCCGGACGGGCGGATGCGGGCATTTCCGGTTTTCGAGGCCAAGGTAGGGAGCGTGCTCGAGCTGCCCCTCGAGGAGCTGTGGCGTCGGATGCTCGCGTGGCAAAATGATCCGTTCGTCGTCGAGCAACTGGGATCCATCAAGACGAACGAAGAATGGGCGCGCGCTGCGCGTACGATCGACCGACGCTTCGGGTCCGAATCGGACAAGGCGCGCATCACCCTCCGGAATCCGAAGTCCCGCGAGCACCCCAGCGAGAGCCTGGATCTCGGTCGCGCATGAGTACGACGGGATGAGCGCCTGGCGTAGTGTCCGAGGTCTACCACGCGAGCTCTGGGTGCTCTGCGCGGTGATCCTCATCAATCGCGCCGGGACGATGGCGGTGCCATTTCTAACGCTCTACTCGACGCGTCACCTGGCGGCCTGCGAGCCTGGTGATCATCACGGAGCTCGCGCCGCTCGAAAAGCGCAAGGTCGCCTACGCGCTCAGTCGCATGGCGACGAACCTCGGGACCAGCATCGGACCGGCCGCCGCGGGCGTGCTCGCAGGCCTTTGGTTCCCTGCCATCTTCCTCGTCGACGGTGCAACCAGCCTGCTCGCTGCCCTGATCCTCGTGCGCTCACCGCTCCATCGCCATCGCCGCGTGGACGCGCCTCGCGCTGCTACGAGCGCGCCCGACGGAGCCTCACGCTCCGTTTTGTGGGACCTTCGCTTCGTTGTATTTCTCTTGGGCACGACTCTGATCCATGCGTGCTACTCGCCCGCCACATTCGCTTGCACCGCCGAGCACGCACAGGCAGGCCGAACTGGCGAATACCTGGGCTGGACCACGACGGCCCTCGGGCTCGGCCTGGTGCTCGGCCCCTGGGTGGGTATGGCGGTCATGGATCGCTTCGGTCCCGAGGCGCTGTGGACGGGCGTGCTCGCGATTGGCCTCGCCGCGGCAGTGCTCCTTGGGCGGCTGCGACTTCGAAGCGCCCCCTTGACCGAGGGACAGCGCGTTTGATATGCGCAGGGCCGGACGAGCATATGGCAAGTCATTACGAGTGCGGTGGTATGGACGAGCGATACGTATCCCTGTCTGCGGAGAGCACGGCGTGCCTCACGCGAACGCTGTCGTCGCTGCCGCGTGAGCTCGGTGCCGTGGACTGGCCCGAGGCGGCGAGCGCGCTGCGCGCCGGACCTCTCGATCGGGACATCCAGGGTCTCGGGCGAATGTTGTGGAAGGACGATTTCATCGTCCTGAAGCTCGACCCGGCGTGGATGGAGCGCCACGGAGTATGGGGCGGCCAGGTCGCGGCGCGGCTGGTTGCACACCTCCTCGGCCATGTCGTGCCCCAAAACGAGGCTGGTGATCGGGTTGTCACGGTCTACAACCGGAACGCGCGTGACCGAAAGAACCCTCGCTACACGCAGACCTCCCGAGGAGGCACCCTGCACACGGACCGCGCCAGCTCGCCCCACCCGTGGACCTGCGTGCTCCTGGCCTGCCTCGAGCCGGCAATGCTGGGCGGGGAAACAATCCTCGTGCAAGTCGATCGACTCTACCGGTTTCTGGCGGATAGGTTCCCCCGCGAGCTCGCCGTGCTGGAGCAGGATTTTTCGTTGAAATCGATGCTGTACCCTAGCAGCAGTTATGCCGCGCCAATCTTCCAAACGATATCGGGGCGGACTTCGGCGCGTTACCTCCGTATGTGTATCGAAGCAGGGAGCGAGGCGCGAGGGGTGGAGCTCACGGACCCGCAGATCATCGCGCTCGACATGCTGGATGCGAGCCTCGAAATCGCCGAGCTTCAAGTGCGGTTCCGGCTCGGGGCCGGCGAGATGCTGATCGCGCTCGACGACAGAATCATGCACGGGCGGACGGCGTTCGTCGACGCCCCCGGCGCCATCCCTGCCATTCAGGCCACGCCGGGGGACCCGCGACCGCTGAAGCGCACGATGGAGAGGTTCTGGATCGACGTCGGGGCTTGCATGTAGGCACCTGCCGCATGCAGGCGCGCTCGCCTTTACAGGCGCACCTTGGACAGTCGATACTCCCACGCGATGCGATCAGAGATCGTCTTCGCGGGACGCTACCTCCTCGAGCACCGCGCGGGCGCGGGGGGCATGGGGGAGGTATGGAAGGCGCTCGACCGGAAGACGGGCGAGCCGGTGGCGGTCAAGGTCTTGCCAGGCCAGGACCCCGCGGACGCGGCGCGGTTCGCGCGTGAGGCGCAGATCCTCGCGAGCCTGTCGCATCCGCACGTGGTCCGGTACGTGGCGCACGGAGCGAGCGACGAGGGGGCGCCGTACCTGGTGATGGAGTGGCTCGATGGGGTGGAGCTCGCGGTGCAGCTCGCGCGCGGTCCGCTCGCCATCGACGAGAGCGTGGCGCTGGCCCTCGAGGTCGCGGACGTGCTCGCCGTCGCGCACGCGCAGGGGGTGATCCACCGGGACCTGAAGCCGAGCAACCTCTTTTTGCCGGGAGGGCGTCTGGATGCGGTGAAGGTGCTCGATTTCGGCATCGCGCACGCCGGCCGCGCGACGCGGATGACGCGCTCGGGAATGCTGATCGGGACACCCGGGTACATGGCTCCCGAGCAGGCGAGAGGCGAGGCGAGCATCGATGCGCGTGCGGACGTGTTCTCGCTGGGGTGTGTCCTGTTCGAGTGCCTGACGGGGGAGCCGGCGTTTGGCGGTCAGCACGCGGCCGCGATTTTGACGAAGGTGCTGTTCGAGGAGACGCCGAGCGTGCGGAGCGTGAGGCCGGAAGTGCCCGAGGCGCTCGACGAGCTCTTGCGGAGGATGCTGTCGAAGCGACGGGAGGAGCGACCCGAAGGCGGGCAGGCCGCAGCGATGGCGCTGCGTATGCTCGGGGAGATGCCTTCGGAGGGCCCGGTAGAATCGGCGCGAGCGCCCTCGCTGACGGGCAGCGAGCAGCGCGTGATCGCAGTGATCGTGGTGAGCGCACCGGCGGAGGCCGCGGCGACCGCGTTCGACGGGGATTCGACCCTGCGTCTGGCACCCGACGACGCGGCGCTTCTGCGCGAGGCAGAGGCGCACGGCGGCGTGAGTGAGCGCCTGCTCGACGGGTCGGTGGTGGTGATGATGGCGGGCACGGGCCTGGCGACGGACCTCTGCGCGCAGGCCGCGCGGTGCGCGCTTTCGCTACGCGTGCCCGCGGGTGGGCGACGCGTGGCGCTGGCCATGGGGCGGAGCGAACGGACGGCGAGGTCGATGGGGCCGGCCATCGACAGGGCAGCGCGGCTGTCGGATACCGCGTCGCGCGACGCGGAGCTCGAGGGCGCGGTGACGATCGACGAGGTGGTCGCGGGGCTCCTCGACGCGCGTTTCGACGTGCGCGAAAGGGAGCTCTTTTTCACGCTGCATGGCGAGCGCGCGCTCGCCGAGAGCACGCGGCTGCTTCTGGGCAAGGCGACACCGTGCGTGGGCCGCGAGCGCGAGCTTGACACGCTGCGGGCGCTGCTCACCGAAAGCGCAGGGGAAGGCATGGCGCAGGCGGCGCTGGTGATGGCCCCGCCGGGCGTGGGCAAATCGCGGCTGGCACAGGAGCTCGTGCAGGAGCTCAGGGCGCGGGACGAGGCGGTGTCGATATGGGTCGCGCGTGGTGACGCGCAGCGCGCCGGTTCGCCCCTGGGCATGCTCGGGCAGGTGCTGCGGAGCGCGTGCGCGATTCGCGATGGCGAACCCCTTTCGGTTCGGCAAGAAAAACTCTCGGCGCAGGTGGCCGCGTGGGTGGCCCCTGGCGAGCAGCGTCGGGTCGCGGAGTTCATGGGTGAGATCATCGGCGCGCCCTTCCCGGACGCGGACAGCCTGCCCTTGCGATCCGCCCGGATCGACGGGCAACTCATGGCGGACCAGGTGCGCGCGGCGTTCCTCGATTTCGTGGGCGGGGCCTGCGAAAAGACGCCGGTGCTCGTGCTGCTGGAGGATTTGCACTGGGGAGACAGGGCCACGGTGCAGCTCCTCGACGCGGCGCTCCGGAAGCTGGAAGAGCGACCGCTGTTTGTCCTGGCCATGGCGCGGCCCGAGGTACAGGAGATTTTTCCGAAGCTCTGGGAGGAGCGCAGGCTGCACGAGGTCAAGCTCGTCGAGCTGAGCCGGCGCGCAGGCGAGCGGCTGGCGCGGCACGTGCTCGGTGAGCGCGCGGATGCCGAAACGATCGCGCGGATCGTACGTTTGTCGGAGGGGAACGCGTTTTACCTGGAGGAGCTGATCCGCTGGACGGCGGAGGCCAAAGGCGCGGACATGCCGGAGACGGTCGTGGCCATGGTCGAGTCGCGGCTCGGGGCGCTCGACGAAGCGGCGCGGCGGCTCTTGCGGGCGGCGAGCGT
>JANMGF010000902.1:0-3458 GCA_031374535.1 Polyangium sp. (in: bacteria) | reverse complement strand
GGCCGATCGGCGCGACGTCGTACGACGCGTCGGCGTCGAGATCGTAGCCGGGCACGAGCCGCGGCTCGGCTTTCGCGCCTGCGTCGAGCTCCGTGCCGAAGGGCAGGGCCGGCGCGATTTCGGCCGCGTCCCACCCCTCGTCGCCGTCGCCGTCCTGCGAGGGTACGGGCTCGCCTGCATCGGCGGCGACGAACGCGGCGGAGGCGAGCGACTCTGTCGACGTGGGCTCCGCCTGCGTGGGCCTCGGCTCCTTGTGTTGCTTACGCTTCTGCTTCTTCCCCATTGAAAAACCCCCGCGCCTAGGCAGGGCTCTCCTGCAGGAGGTTCGCGTCGCGCAGCCGTTGCGCGGCGAGGTAATCGAGCAGCGCCTCGCGGGTCGTGTAGGCCGGCCGGAAGCCCATCACGCGCGCTGCTTTGTCCCCGTCGGCGACACACACGTACCGCAGGTAACGCAGGAAGCTCGGCGGAACGGCCGAGGCTTGCGCGATCCAGAGCGCGGCCACGAGCGAGTTTGCGAACGGGTGGAGGAGCGGCAGCGGCGAGCGGCCGGCGAGGCGGAGCACCGTCGACAGCGGGAGCACGCCTTCGGAGGCGATGTTGAACGTGCCTGGATGGTCGCGATCGAGCGCGAGCTTGAAGGCCGCGAGCGCATCGACCTCGTGCACGAACTGCAAGAGCGGATCGAAGCCGAGCAGCGTGGGCACGACACGCATGCCGAGGTACCGCGTGACCCAGTTCTGCACCGTGGGGCCGAGGATCGGCGCCGTGCGCAGGACCGTGACCACCGTGCCTTTCGACTTCGCGGCGAACGCGTTGAGCTCGCGCTCGGCGGCCATCTTGTCCGCGAAGAACGGCTCGTCCATGTCGGCGCGTAACGCGTGCCGCTCCGTGAGGAAGTTCGGGTTCGTCGGGTGCGCGCCGTAGAGCATCGTCTGGCTCCACTGCACGAGCTTGCGCAGGCGCACCTGCCTCGCCGCGTTCAGGAGGTGCATCGTGCCGACCGACTCGAGCTCGTGCGCCCACGCCGTCGCTTGCGTCGGCGACGAGAGGAAACAGAGGTGCACGAGCGTGTCGACCTCCTCGGATGCGAGGATCTCGGCGACGCGATCTTCCGAGGCCGGGTTCGTCAGATCCACGTCGTGCGGCCGCGTCTTCGCGCCGGCCGTGTCGGGCGACTTCACGTCGATCGTCACCACGCGCGCCGTCGCCGGATCTTCCTCCAGCAAGCCCACGAGGTTTCTGCCGAGGAACGACGCGGCGCCCGTCAGCGCGACGACCCTTCCTCCGGAGCGGCTTCGTGAGCCCCTCGCAGGCGGGATCCCTGTGTCGCGGGGCTCGCTGTTGGAAGGGTCGATCGGATCTGCCATGCGGAGCGGCCTCGACACTAGCCGCTCGTGCGGCGAGCGCAACTACCCGGTTTCGCCATGCCCCCTCGGGTTCGCCCTGAACTTCCCGGGCGCCGAGGTGACGATCCGCGTGGGCAGGTGTAGAAGAGGCTCTGGACTAGATGATCCAGACCTTCCGAGCCAAAAATTTCGGCTGCTTGCTCGACGTCGAGGCGACGCTGACGCCGTTGCATGCCTTCATCGGGCCGAACGACAGCGGGAAGAGCACGATCTTGCACGGGCTGCGGACGCTCTCCCTGGCCACACGAGTGCGGTCCGAGCTTGCCTACCATGAAGCAAACGCCGCGTTTGACGCGTACGCCGGGCGAGACGCCGTGATCGGGGGCGAGGTGGACGGTCACGAGCTCCAGGCTCGCTCGCCGGTGGAGTGGGTGAATGAAGACAGCCCGGTTGCCGCGCGGCTCACTTCCCGCCTCGTTCGCCTCGACCCCGATGCGCTCCGCAAGCCGAGCGGCCTGATTCCCGAAACGGAGCCAGTCGATTTCCTCGACGATCGTGGGCACGGCCTCGCCGGCATCTTCTTCGCCATCCGCAATCGAAACGACGAAACCTTCGCGTCTATCGTGGTCGATGTCCGCCGCCACTTCCCCACCATCAAGAACTTGCGCGTCAAGGCCGTCACCTCGAGTGAGGTCGTCCTCGAAGCCGAGCTCATCGGCGGCACCCGCATCGAGAGCAAACGCTTCAGCGAAGGGCTGCTCTATTACCTCGCCTTCGCGGCCCTCCGTCACCTCGACCCCGTCTCCCTTCTCCTCGTCGAGGAGCCCGAAAATGGCCTCCACCCGGCGCGGATCGCCGAGGTCGTTCGCATCCTCCGCGCCATCGTGGAGGAGTCCGGCACGCAGGTCGTCCTGGCGACGCACAGCCCGCTCGTCGTCAACGAGCTCCGCCCCGAGGAGGTCTCCGTCGTGACGCGCTCTGCCGTAGAGGGGACCCGGGTCAAGCGCATCCAGGACACCCCCGACTTCGAGGAGCGCTTCAAGGTCTACGCCCTCGGCGAGCTCTGGATCGCTTACGCCAACGGGGACGACGAGGCCCCGCTGCTCCAGGGCACCGAGCCGTGATCCGGGTCATCCTGGCGGGCGAGGGCAAGAACGAGCTGGGCGGGTTTGCCGTCGAGGCTGCGTTTCGCGGCGACGATCCGGAGCCCGGCGTGGTCGAGGCCTTGCTCCGGCGCGTCCGCCCCGATGGGTGGAAGGTCGTGGACGCGATCCTCTGGAAGAAGATGCCGAAGCTCCAGGTCGGGATCGGCGGGAGAGGCGAGGAGCTCAACGTCCGGCGCGCGTTTCACCACGCGAAGAAGCGCGGCTGCGAGGTGTTCGTGTTCACGCGGGACCGCGACAAGGTGAAGTTTGCTCACCGCGAGTCGGACATCGAGCGCGCCATCTCTGCGCTGGAGGGCGAGGGGCCGGCAATCGTCGGCGGGGTCGCGATCGAGAAGCTCGAGTCGTGGCTCGTCGCCGTCGCGGGGATCCTGGGCTCAGAGGTTTTGCGCCGCCCGGAGGAGGAACTCGCGAAGCTCGGGGTGGGCGAGAAGAACACGGCTGCGATGGTGCGGTTCGTCGAGGAAACGGGGCTCGACGGGATCCCCACGGATGCGCGCTCCCTGCGGCGCTGGCTCGATCGGGCCTCGCAGGTCCTGGTGGCTAAGCTCTAGCGCTCAAGGCGCCGCGCAGGACGCGCGCACCCAGGTCACCTCGTCCTTCCGCTGGATCCACAGGTCTACGTCCTCGCCGTGCGCCGCGACCGCGAAGCTCGTCGCGTCGGCGACGGGCATGGGCGCCGAGATCGGGGCGCCCTCGGCGTCGAGCACGACCGCGGTCACCACCTTCCGCGCGACGCCGCAGCCGAGCGGGGCAAGGTAGGCCGCCAGCACGCCGCGCGCGAGGGGACGGAGCGCGCCCGCGATCGGGGGAGCATGCGCGCGCACCTCGACAGCTTCGAGGCCCTCGCGCTCGAAACGCAGCTTGCCGCCCTCTTTTGCGCACCCCTCGTCGTCCACGGCGGCCCCGTACACGAGCGCGACGGGCCTGCCCACGACCGTCGCGTCGA
>JANMGF010000871.1:0-12804 GCA_031374535.1 Polyangium sp. (in: bacteria) | reverse complement strand
GGCGGGCATCGCGGTCTGCCACTCCACGTGGAGGAGCCGCCGTTCCCCGCCAACATGCCGTATCGAACCTACGAATACCAGGCGCTCCTTGGATTCGCGATGGCGGAGGAAAACCGAAACGGACCGGAACTCGCGCCGCCCATCGAGAGTGTCGTCGTTCTCCTGGGCGGTCGCGAGGAGCCGTGGCCCCTCTACGGTTCCTACAGGGTTTCTCCGAGAGGAGTTCCGTTCTCGGGGATCCATTTCCGCATCGAGCCCGTCTACCAGCGGACGATCGCCGAACTTGCCGCCTGGGGGAGCTTCTGGCTGGCCTTCGCGCCGCTCGCCGTGGACGCGGACGAACACGGCGTCGAACGGGTGATCGGAGAGCTACGCGCGCGGGTCCCGCCCGCGACGTTCGACGAGCTTGGCGCGGCCATGGCCGTTCTGGCCGAAGCGGATCAACGCGAGCGGGGATTGCGAGACGTGGTACGATCGCTGTTGCCGAGGGAGCTGGTGATGCAGAACTGGATCTACAAGGAAGGGCTGGAAGAAGGGTTCGAGAAGGGGATCGAGAAGGGGTTCGAGAAGGGGATCGAGAAGGGGATCGAGAAGGGCATTCTGGAGGGCCTCCGGCCGCTCGTTCATCTCTTCGAGCGCCGGCTCGGCCGCGCGCTGACCGAGCCCGAGCGCGTGACCTTGCTCGCGCGCATCCGTGCAGACGGCCCCGACCGGGTCGGCGACGCCGTCCTCGACCTGTCCCCCCACGACCTCGCCACCTGGCTCGCAGCGACGAACGGCCATTGACCACCGCTCGCCAGCCGCGAGCTACCCTTTTTTCCTTGGCCGCGGCATCCCGTACTCCGACAACCTCCCCACCAGCGTGCGCCGCGAGATCCCCAGCACCTCCGCGGCGCGCGTCTGATTCCCACCGCATTGCGAGAGGGCCTCGTCGATCCGCCGTCGCTCGATCTCCGCGAGCGCGGCGCCCACCTCCCGCACCCCCGATACCGGCGGCGGGACGCTCGCGCTCCCCGCGATCCGCGCCGGCAAATGCTCCGGTAGAATCACGTCGCCCTCGCACATCGCCGCCGCGTGATCCATGGCATTCCGCAGCTCCCGCAGGTTGCCCGGAAAACCGTGGGCCACGAGCCTCGAGAGCGCGGCCGACGAGATGACGGGCGGCGTTCGTCCGAGCTTCCGGAACGTGCTCGCGACGAATACCTCCGCGAGCCGCGGGATCTCCTCGATCCGATCCCGCAAGGGCGGAAGGGTCAACGTCACGGCATTCAGCCGGAAAAGAAGATCTTGTCGGAACGTCCCGCGAAGGGCCTCGGCCTCGAGGTCACGGTTTGTCGCGGAGAGGAAACGTACGTCGATGGGCCGCGTCACCCGCGCCCCGATACGCATGACCTCCCTCTGCTCGAGCACCCGCAGGAGACGCGCTTGCGCGCCGAGCGGCATCTCGCCGATCTCGTCGAGCAGCACCGTCCCGCCCTCGGCCGCCTCGAACAGACCTGGCCGCGCCTGCGTCGCCCCGCTGAACGCACCGCGCTCGTACCCGAAGAGCTCCGCCTCGATCAAGGACTCCGGCAAGGCCGCGCAGTTGAGCGTGACGAACGGGCGCGCGGACCGCGGCGAGGCGTCGTGAAGGACGCGCGCGAGCACCTCCTTGCCCACGCCCGTCTCGCCCAGCAAAAGAACGCTGAAATCGCCCTGCGCCACCTTTCGCGCGCGCGCATGCAGCGCTCGCATCACGGGCGACTCCACGACCGGCGCGGAGAGGTTGTTCGTCTCGGCAAACGCCCGACATCGCCGCAACGTCACCGGCACGGCGCCGATCAGCAGGCCGTCATCCGGCGAGAGCGTGACGAGCTCGCCCGGGCGCTGCCGGAACGTGGGCGTATCGCGCAGCGGCGCGTCCTCCCGGTTGTCGCGCCGCAAATGCACGCCATTGGCGCTGCCGAGATCCTCGATCCGGATCGAGGCGCCGAGGTGGATTGCGGCGTGGCGTCGCGACACGGACGCATCCTCGATACGGATATCCACATCCGCCGCGCGCCCGATGACGAGCCTCCCGGACGCTGGAAGCGGATGGGTCCGCGCGCCTTCGCCTGCGTGGCCTGCGTGGATCGAAAGCTCGAAACCTGTATCGATGTTCAGGCTGCCCGTCGACATGGCCGACCCTAGGGGGCCTCGACGACAAAAATCCAGTTTTCGACGCCGAAACGCGTGGACGTTCAGCCGCCCCCGAGCGACCCGGCGTTTGCCATGACCCGGGTCGTCGTGCCGTCGCCCTCGTCTCGACCTGGAGGGACGCACGTCACGCGGAGCACGACGCGGTCGCGGAAGCGATAGGTGCACTCGACGGCCACGAGCCCCGCGACGTCGAGGCGTTCTTCCAGCTCGGGGAGGTGGAGCCTTCGCACGGGGCCGTCGAGGCCGCCGCGGGCCCAGGGAGCCGCGAGCGTCTCGGCGAAGAACACCGAACCGTTTGGCGCGAGCATGCCCTCGATCTCTTCGAGCGCGCGATCGAGCCAGGCGAGGCCGTCGCGTAACGTGCCGCCGCGCAGCTCCATGATGGGCATGAGCACGCTGCCCACCGTGACGACCGTGGCGAGCGGCGAGACGAGGACCCCGCTCTCGCCGAGCCCCTGGGCGATCGACTTGATGCGGGTCGAGGAGCGGGTCAACGCCTCGGCGAGCCCGCGTTCGGCGCGGATGATCTTCTGCACGTTCGGCTCGACGAGCGTGATGCGGCCGAGCTCGGGGTAACCGCCGGCGATGAGCCGCGTGAGTTTGCCTGTGCCGGCGCCGATGTCGACGAGGTGATCATCGGCGTCGAGCGGCGGGAGCGCGAGGACGAGCTCGCGGTAGTGCTCGGGCTCGCGCTCGGGGCCGGCCGTCCAGGTGGTGTCGTGCAGGTCGTACCAGTCGGGATGCTCCCAGGGGGGCAACATCCCTCGAGCGTATCGCGGCAAGCCCTCGGCGCCAAGACCGCCCGCCGGGTCCCTCCCGTGGGGTGGTAGGTGTCGAGGGCGGGTTCGGCCGGACGCACCCCTCCTCAACCCTATGGTTTGCCCCGGACCAGGTTGGTCCAAAAAAACGTGCAGCGAGGATTTGAGAGTTGTCAAACGGGGTCGCGGCCCTTATGCTTCGTCGCGGAACCATGTTCGTCAGGACAACCAACAGCGAGACGTACTGCGGGGGCTTCGACGAAATCGCGTTGATCGGCTGGGGCCTTGGGATGCTCGGGGGCGGGGTATGGGCCGTTGTTCAGTTCTCTCCTGCGGAGACCTGGATCCGTCCACTCCTTGGTTTCCTCGTCGTGTTCTGCATGGGCTCCCGGTACGCGGTCCGGATCGCGCCGGAGGGCATTCGTCTCACGATGTACCAATGCTGGTTCATCCCCGTGTACCGGTGGCGGTACTGGCTCGACGCGGACATCGACATTTATCAGGACCTCCGCGACGACGCGCCGGACGGCCTCTTCATTCGTGAGTCCTGCGACGATGATCCGGACGAAGACAACGCATCCACTGTTTTCGGGCCCCGGTTTGGCCGGGCGCGAATTTTTCGGCTACACGCGAGGCTCGCGGACGCGCTCGGGAGGATACGCCAGGCGATGTCGTGCGTGGCGGTGCCGCCCGAGCTCCGCAGTTCTTTGCTCGCGTCGCAGATGGGCGCATTTGATCTCGTCCGTGCGGCGCGGGACAGGCGCGGGCGGCTGCGGCGGGTCCGGTCGGTGGCGCCGGTCTACGTCGGGTACGTCCTCGTGCCGCCGGGGTCGACGTTCTATTTCAACGAAGACCGGTTCCTCGATCCACGCCGCGAAGACCAGCTGCGCGAGGTGGTGCTCGGCAGTTCGATTCCGATCTTCGGGCTCATGGCACGCGCGGGGGCGAGCCTCGTGTTTGCGCCCTCGGGCCGCCTTTCGAGCCTGCGCGGCGCATTTGATGCGGAGGTGGAGATCGATGGCAACTGGGTCGACGGTCGCGAGATCGTCGCGTTTGATGAAAATGGCGACCTCACGAGCTTCACGCTCGCGGAGGGCGCACGCACGGGAGGGCATCGGATTCCGAAAGGCAGCCGTTTTCAGCGCTGGCCGGAGGACGACGTGTTGCCGGCGCGCTGGACCGTCCGCCTCGGGGGTCCCCTGGAACTTCCGGACGTCACGCTCGGCGCGGGGGAATCCGTCGAGCTTTCGGACGACGGCCGCGTGATCACGGCCATCTCCCCGCGCCACGACCTGCAAGTGGCCGGGCTCGTGGTGCGGGCCGGCATCGTTCCGATCCCGTTGCGCGAGGATGGGCGCATCGACGCCGGGAAATGTATGAAAAGCGGACTCTTCCGGTCGCGCGAAGAGGCCTCTGAGGAGCCGGAATCCAGGCCCTCGCGCTTTCGAGGGTTCTGACGACTCAGGCCTTCGGCATCGGCGGCGTCGGCACGAAGAAACCCTCGAAATCGTCCCACCCTTCACGCGGGCCGGGGAATCCGAGCACGGCGAGCGTGCGCCGCGCAGGCAGGACGACCGCGGCGGGCAATTCTTCCTCGGTCGGAGCGCCGCCGGGGAGCGCGTCGCAGATCTCCTCGACGAGCGTGGCGGCCTCGACCACGCGGCCCACGTCCCCCGAAAGAGAGCCGTTGCGGGCCCGGATGCCCTCGGCCGTACGCACGAACTGGCGCAAGGTCTCGGTCGCCGAGGCGAGGGACTCCGGGCTGCTCGAGCGGACGGAGGCGAAGACCCGCGGCGCCGCGAAAAGGAAGAGGAGGTTCATGCACTGGGACATCGCATGCGCGACCTCGGCCGCGCGCGTGACGCTCGCATTCATGAGGGCAGAGGGTAGCACAACCTTATGGGGCCCGAAAAGCCCCTCCGCCGCGCAAGGCACGTCCACGACGCTCTCCGTCCACAAGGGAGGATGGTGGTAGAAGTGCGCTCGGACGCGGGCGGGAGAGCCGGGCGCGGCGAGGAAAAGAACTCGTTTGGCGTGTGAAACGCGCGCGATCCAGGGCCTAACGTTCGGCGGGATGACGGCGCGCATGGCCGGCGCGGGCACCCCAAAAGCCAGAGACGGCGCCGAGCCCGCCGAGCACGACGAGGAGCACGGCCCAGACCGGGGCCCCGGGGCCTGGGGTCGGCGCAGCAGCGGCGAGCGCCCACGCCACAGCGGCCGCGACGAAGCCGCCCACGGCGCCTTCCTTGGGACCGGCCTTGCCACCGAATCGACCGACGAGGAATCCTCCCGCGCTCGCGGCCAGGAGAAACCCCGCGAGCTGGAGCCCGATCAACACGAAAAGCGCAGAAAGAGGCACGGCCGTGGCGGCACCATCGGGCACGGAGACGCCGAGCTCGGCCTGGTCTGCGAATCGCGCCCCGAGCTTCGCCGCGATGGCCGCCAGCGGTAGCCACACGAGGAACGTCGCGACCGCGCCGATCCCGGACCAGTGCCACGGCGGGCGGTCCTCGTCCCCCGGCTCGTCCGGAGGCGGACCCTGCTGCACGAGGGGGAGGCGGCGCTTCTTCTCCGGATCACTCATGCGAGCACCCCGAGCGCGAGCGCGCGTCGCATCAGCTCGGCTTGCGCCAGCGCGCGCGCGCCTCGTCTTGCATGCGGAGGAGCCGGCGCTGCTCCTGGATCAGGCTGCCATAAGCCCGAGGGACACGTGAATCCTTGGCGAGCGCATACAGCACGCGCAGCGCGGCCTCGGCGTCGTCCGTGGCGCGGTGCGCGTTGACGAGTTCGATGCCGAGGAGCGCGGCCATGTCGCCGAGCGCGCGGCTGCCCTCGTGTTTGTAGAGCTCACGCGCGAAGGTGAGCGGATCGATCCAGTCGACCTCACGACGCATCGCGGGCGGAGGGTTCTCCGGACGAACGGACGCGCGCTCGAGCTCGGCGAGCAAGAAGCCGCGGTCGAAGACGGCGTTGTAAGCCGCGGGGATCGCGCCGGCGAGCGTCGCCAGGATCTCGGTCGCGACCTCGGGGAAGCTCGGCTTGCCGGCGACGTCCTCGTCCCGGATGCCGTGCACCGCGGTGGACTCGGCCGGGATGGGGCGGCCCGGATGAACGAGCCAGCTGTGGCGCGCGAGCACCTCGCCGCGGCGGCCGATGACGACGGCGACCTCGACGAGCCTGTCGTTCATCGCGTTGCGGCCCGTGGTCTCGACGTCGAGGAAGGCGATCGGGTGATCGAGCCACGGCGTGCCCGCGTCGAGCTCGGAGGCGACGCCGATGGCGCGCACCTTGAGCAGGTGTGCGATGCCCGGGTAGTGCTTCCCGGTCGGGAAGCAGCCGCAAGGATCGGCGACCTTCATTTCTTGGGAGGTCCAACGGAAGGAGCCGCCGAACCCGCCGCGGGAGCAGCCGATCCTGCCGCCGCGGGTACAGCCGATCCTGCCGCGGGGATCGCCGAGCCCGAAGGCTTCGCAGGCGCGGGCGCTGGCTTGATCCCCGCGAGCTCGAGGTCGAGCTTGATCCACTCCTCGAGGTCTCCGAACAGATCGGTGAGCTTCGACAGATCGACCTCACGGCCGTTGATGAAGACCGTGGGCGTACCCGACAGACCCACGCCGTCGGCTTGCTTCTTGTCCCTCTCGATGCGGCCGATCGTGTCGTCCGAGCCCATCTCCGCGCGGAACTTCGCGACGTCGAGCTCGAGCTTGCCTGCGTATCGTTCGAGGTCGGACTGCTCGAGGCGGTCCTGGTTGTCGAAGAGGAGATGATGCATCTCCCAGAACTTCCCCTGCTTGTGGGCTGCGTTCGCCGCGCGCGCCGAGCTCTCGCCGTGAGGATGGCTGCCGAGCGGGTAGAATTTGTAGACGGCGCGAACCTGGCCCGGGAAACGCTTCACGAGGTCGTCGACCACGGGGTAAAACGCGCGGCACGCGGGGCACTCGAAGTCGGCCCACTCGACGATGGTCACGGGCGCGTCGGGAGGACCCAGCTCGGGCGAGCCGTCCGTCACCAAGGTCCGGACTTTCTTGGCATCGAAGCGGGCCGCGTAGGCTTCCTCGCGCTCTGCCTTGGTGCGCCCGGCTTGTACCTGTTTCAGGAGAAACTGCGCCGCGGGAAAACACGCCTTGCAAGGCCGTTTTTCCGTGATGCACTGGGTGATCGGGACCGGCGTCTCCGCGCAAGGGGCGAGCAGCGTCGAGACCTGGGCCGTCCAGTCGCGTCGCTCGCGCGGCGTGAGTTGTCCGAGGTCGATCCCCGGGACGCTCGGGTCGGGCGTCGCGGAGGTCGCCGGTTTCGAATCGCTCCGGTCGGACGAACCATGACAGGTGCCTCCACTCCCGAGGAGGGCAACGAGGAGGGGCGACCATCGCAGAAGGGCCATCGCGAGCCGAGCTTAGTCGGACCCTTTGCGGGGCGCTAGCCTGGGGTTTGGGGCGTAGCCCCTTGGGCGAACTCGGTGTAGCGTGTGCCCGTGCGGAGCATCTGCTATCGCTTTCCCGACCCTCAGCAGTTCGAGCAGATGATCGGTTCGGCGGGGGACTCCGAGCTCGAGCTCGGCCTTCCTCCCGGCGAATCGGTGGAAGACGGCGAGTGGGTGCTCGCCATCTTCGACGTTGGTCCGGAGAGACGGGCCACGTCGGCGGCGGCGCGCGCGTCGATCGCGCCCGACGGTCCACGCGTCTCGTTCGAACCACGCGACTGGCGAAGACTCGCGGACTTCGCGGCCATCGAGGCGTTCCATCGCCCCTCGTCGAGGCCGCCGCCGCGCGCGTCGCAGCCGGAGATCGAGCTGCCGCCGAGCGTGCCGCGCTCGGGGCCGCCGCGCGCGGGCGAAGGTGCGCACATCCTCGTCGTGGACGACGATGACGGCATCCGCGACGTGGTGAGCGCGATGCTCGAAGCCGTGGGCCTCGTCGTGACGACTCGTACGAGCGCGGAAGAAGCGCTCGAGACCGTGCAGCGCGAGTCGTTCGATCTGCTCGTGCTCGACTGGAACCTGCCGGCGATGACGGGCGTCGAGCTTTGCCGGACCATCCGGCGCGACCTCAACATCACGCTGCCGGTCCTGTTCTTGACGGCAAACGCGTCGAGCCAGGACATGGTCGAGGCGTTCGCCAGCGGCGCCGACGACTACGTGGTCAAGCCCTTCCGCGCGCCGGAGCTCGGAGCGCGGATCTTCAGCTTGTTACGGCGGACAGCTCGAGGAGCGTGATCTCGGCAGGCGCGCCGACGCGCATCGGCGGGCCCCAGTAGCCCGTCCCGCGGCTGACGTAGATCTGCGTGTCCTCGAGTTTGTCGAGCCCTGCGACGAAGGGCTGCTGCAAGCGCACGAGCATCGTCACGGGGAAGACCTGTCCGCCGTGCGTGTGGCCGCTGATCTGGAGGCCCACGCCGTGCGCGGCGGCCTCGAAGATCTGGCGCGGTTGGTGCGCGAGGAGGATGAGCTCGCGGCTCGGATCACGGCCTGCCATGGCTTTCGTCATGTCGGGGCCGTGTCCCTGCGCGTGTTGCCCGCCGGTCCAGTCGTCGACGCCGGCGAGGTCGAAGCTCGCCGCGCCTTCGCCGATGGAGACGCGCTCGTTGCGCAGGACGCGGAGGCCGATCCGCGTGAGCTCCTCGGTCCACGCCTCGACGCCCGAGTAATACTCGTGGTTGCCCGTGACGAAGTAGACGCCGTACTTCGCGCGCAGATCCGCGAGCGGCGCGACGTGCTCACGCAGCGCTTCGACCGAGCCGTCGACGAGGTCCCCCGTGATGACCACGACGTGCGGATCGAGCGCGTTGACGCGACCGACGATCTCCGCGAGCCATGCGCGCCCGATCGTCGGACCCACGTGCACGTCCGTGAGCTGCACGATACGCAGGCCCGTAAGCTCCGCGGGCAACCTGCGCAGCGCGACGGGCACCTTCCGCACCGCGACCTCGCCGAGCGCATTCGCCGCACCCGAGCCCGCGAGCCCGAACGTGAGCACACCGGCCGAACCGGCGATCGTGCGCGAGAGGAACTTGCGCCGCGCCTCGTCGATCGGGCGCGAGAGGAGCTTGGCGAATCCATGCACCGAGGCGCGCACGGGCTCGGAGAGAAGCAGCACCGAGACGAGCAACGCGGCGATGCCCATCCACGTGTACATGATGAACGAGATCCACGTGCCCGCGGCTCGAGGAAGGAACCGCACGAGGAACATCGACGCGGGGAGCGCGATGCCGAGCGCGAGGAGCACACGCGCGCCCCAGGTCTGCGCGCGACGATGGAGCCCGGGAGCGCGCAACATGCGATGCCACAGGTAGAAGTGGAACGCGCCCACGAGCAGGGCGAAGACGAGCAGGAAGATCGCGTACGAGAGGAAGGAGCGCTGCACGACGGAACCATGCCACGCGATCACGCGGCGCGCTCCGTTCGGGTCGCTCGGTCACACTACTTCACACAGGAGCCGATCCCATCGGGGAAGGCGTCGGCGCCGCCCTGGCAGAACATGCCGTCGGGGCAGTCGCTCCCGCCCGTGTGGCAGAGCGCGACGCACTTGTTCGTGGCCTTCACGCAGACGTGACCGGGGGCGCAGGGGCAGGAATCGTCGATCAAACCCGGGCCCGGCGTGACGCAGCTCGTCGTGCCGTCGAGACGCACGAGCGTACACGTCTGGCCTTCCGGACACGACACGTCGTCGAGCAACGTGCACGCCGTCGCGGGGATACACACGGGGATGTTCATCGGCACGGCGCTGATCACGTCCTCGGCCATCGGCGCGAGTGCGCAGTACGTCCCCGCCTCGCAAGCCTCGACGTGGCCGCAGCAGTAGGGCCTGCACGCGCCGACGCCCGAGCCCGTGACCACACAACCGAGCCCCTGCGTGCAGTCGCTCGCGCGCGTGCAAGGCTCGTCGATGTCGTAGGTGCCCGGGGGCAAACACTGGGACGAGGGGCCGTTGTCCGTCGGCACGATCTGACACGAGAGCTCCGGGCCGCCGTCGGGGTCCATCGGGACGGAGCAGCCAATCGCGCTCACGCCGGCCATGCATCCATCGCCGCAGAGATCGGTGAACGAGGAGGTCGCGTCGGGCGGTGGGGGCGGCTGCGGAAGCGTGATGTCGCCGCCCGTGCCGCCGGTGCCGCCTCCCGAGGGGACGTTGTTCTCCCGTCCAGCTTCGCCGTCGTTGTCGGCGTCGATCGCGGTGGACCGGACGAACGCAGCGTCGAACTGGACGTTACACGCGGCGCTCAGGACAGAGGCGGCCGCGAGGGAGGAGAGGAGGACAACCTGGGTGAGGGAGCGCTTCGTGAAGGCCATGGTAAGAAGGATCCAAGCGCAGAGAAGGGACATCTGAGCTTACCACCAGGCTCTATTCACGTCTCGTGCCGCACGTGGACGCGCACGGACACGACGCGCCGAAGATCACGCCGCCGCCGCAGGAGCAGCGGTGCGAAAGAGCCGAGGGCCAAAGGGAAGGGGAGGACGGGCGTCGAGGCATGACGCCCGTGTCGTGGAGCGGCGCTTGACGCGCGTTACTTCGCCTCGACGTCGCGCGTGACGACGTTGCCAGCGCTGTCATAGGTGCGGACGGCGATGATGTGCGCTCCGGGCGGGACGACGGTGGAGACGTCGACGTCGAAGGCCTCTGCGGGCTCGTCGAGGACGCCGTCGCTCGGGAAGAGCGGGCGCCACTCGTCGGAGCCGGCGATCGAGACCTCGATGCGGGCGATGGGGCCGAGGCCGTCGACGACCTCGCCGGTGAGCTTGCGGCCCTGCATCGCGAGCGCCTTGTAGACGGGAGGCGTGTTGTCGACGAGCACGGTGGCCGACTCGAGCGCGTGGTTCTGCGCGCGGCCAGGCGGATTCGACAGCTCGTCGCTCGCCTCGACGCGGATGCGGTACGGGCCCTCGGGCAGGCCCGTCGTGTCCCAGTCGAGCTCGGACCGCGTGAGCTTCTCGCCGGGTTTTTGCACGTTACGCCAGGTGTTTTGGCCTTCGAGGCGGTACGAGACGCGGTAGCGGAGGTCGTCCTGATCGGGGTTGTCGACCTTCCACGTGAGCTTGATCGAGCTCGACGGCTTGGGCGACTCGCCGCCCGACGCGACGATGCCCATCTTGCCGCCCTTGCCGCCGCCGTTCTTGGCCGTCGCGTCGATCGACGTGACGACGGCGCGCGCGTTGTCGGTGACGAAGTACAGCGTGACCTCGCGCAGCACGGCCTTCGGGTCGCGGCTCCAGCGCGCGCGGACCTGCACGTAACGGCCGGGCGGGCTCTGCGTGTCGCCGGGCGCGCCGAGGCCGGGAGACCAGGCGCTCCACGTGGCGTCGGGCGTCTCGGTGTTGCCGCTGCGCGTGGAGAGCTCGAGCTGACCTTCGGAGCGCCACGCGAGGCGGCCGAACGTCGCGCGGAGGCCCGCGTCGAGGACCTTGCTCGTCCACACGGCGTCGGCGCCGCCCGTGCCCTTGATCTCGCGGAAGACCACGGGATCGGTCGTGGCGAGGAAGCGCTGCTTGCCGCTCACCACGACGGCGCCGATCTGACGCTCGTCCGTGTCGGCGACGAGGCTCGCGACGTGCGCTTCGTCGACGGTGTAGAGACGACCCTCGGCGCCCGTGCCGACGTAAGGCGCGCCCGCGTCGTCGAGGGCGAGCGAGACGAAGTGCGTGTCGTTGTCGGTGAGCATCTGCTCGGCGATGCCGTCCTTGCCGAAGCGGAAGAGCGTGCCTTTGCCGGGCTTCGAGGCCTTCGTCGACTGCGGGCCGGGCGGGCCACTCTTGTTGCGTTTCGGTGCCGCGAAGCTCTCGCCGAGTTTGTTCGCCACCACGAACATCGCGCCGTTCTTGCCGAACGCGATCGCCTTCACCTCGTCCGCGTCGAAGTCGTACGCGACCGTCGCGCGGCCCGGCCCCGTGATCTTGTAGAGCAGCCCCTTGCCGCTCGAACCCGCGTACACCGTGCCGTCGTCCGCGACCGCGAGCGAGACGATATGCGCCTCGTCGCTGTCGAAGTGCACCTGCGCTTTGCCCGCCTGATCGACGCGGAAGACCTTCCCCTCGGGCCCCGTCGCCGCGTAGAGCGCCTTCGACTTCGCGTCGAACGCGAGCGCCCAGACGTCCTCCGCGCCGGGTAGATCGCCGAACGCCGCGGCTGGGCCGCTGTTGCCGCCGCCCGCGGGCAGACGGTAGAGCTTGCCGTCGGGGAAGGTCCCCGCGATGACGTCGCCGTTCCATGCGACCACGAGCGCGCTCACGGCCATCGCGCCGGTCGTCGCGACGAGCGTGGCTTTGCCGCCCGAGACCTTGAAGATCTTGCCGTCGCTGCCGGTGCCGAGCAGCACGGAGCCATCGGCGAGGACGGCCGAGCTCCACACGCTGCTCGCGTCCTGCATGGGGATCGAGCCGAGCGTGAGGCCCGCGCGGACGTTGCCGTTCGAGTCGACGCTGACGCCCGTCAAATCGCCGCCCTTGAGCTCTTCGATCGTGTCGAGCTGGAAGGTGCGGGTGCCGACGGCGGAGGCCGTTTTCGCGGGGATGACGGCGGCGGCGAGGACGAGCGCGCCGATGCCGAGGCGCGTGATCTTTCCGGGAGAGAGGGGTCTCATGCGTGGGGCCTTCTTCGAAGCGAGAGGGAGAGGGGACGGTGAGGAACGTGGATCAGCGCAGGACGGGGCGGACCTTCACGCGCACGGTGTCACGGCCGACCATGAATTGCTTCAGCGGGATGGCCGTTTGCACCTGCGCGACGATGGTCTGGGGGGTGTCGGAGTCGACGCTCGATCGGAGCGTGTCGATCGCGCCGGCCGGCAGGCGCGAGGCGAGCTTGCCCTTGAAGGAAGCGCCGTTCTCGCGCAGCCGGAACGAGGCCACGATGCTCTCGGGATCGAAGGTCGCGTTCGGCAG
>JANMGF010000825.1:0-3154 GCA_031374535.1 Polyangium sp. (in: bacteria) | reverse complement strand
GGGCGCGTCCTCGAGCCAGCGGCCCGGTGGATCGCTCCGCTTCACGATCGCCTCGATCGCCGCGCGGATCTTCGGCTCGGGCACGTTGAAGTCCATCACCGCGACGACCTTGCTCGAGTCTTTGAGCTGCGGGCCGGCGATGAGCAGGTGATCGAGGTCGCGGATCGGATCGATGGGCGTGTCCTTGAAGAAGGACTGCCACTGCGGGATCGTGATCAGGATCCGGCTGAACCACGTGCCGAGCTCGTGCTTGCGGATCCTGTCGCCGGCGATGAGCACCTGCACGTTCGGGTTTTTCGCGGCGAGGTCTGCGGGGGATCCCGCCACGGCCAGCGGATCACGCAGCCTCGGGCCTCCGGCATCGACGCCTGCGTCCAGGCCTGCATCGGGCGGCATGGCATCGACGCCTGCGTCCGGGATCTCCGCGAGCGGCGCCTCTGCATCCGGGATCGGGGCTCCGGCATCCGTGTCCATGGGCGCGGCGTCGGTGATCGCCGCGTCCTCGACCCCCGCGTCGCTCCCGCCGGCGTCGTTGGGTTCTGCGTCTGGGCCTGCGTCCGGCGCCTCTGCGTCCGGGCCTGCGTCGCCTGGATCGGGCTTTTTTGGGGGCTTCGTCTCGGCCGTTTTTGGGGGTTCGGCGCTGGGATCGGGCTCTGCGGCGGTGGGATCGGGGTCTTTCGCGGGCGCGGGCGCCGTGGTTTCTCCGGGCATGAGATCCAGGTCGATGGGGATCACGACCTCCCCTTCCATGTCGACCATCTCCATGTCCTGCGCGCCGACGAGCAATGCGAGCCAGCTGAAAAGCCGCGTCGGGATGAACGGCAAGTGCAGGAGCAGCGCGATCGTCAGAGTCACCACGAAGGCGCGTGGGGCGGCTCCGCGTACGCGCGAAAGGGGTGAGGCCTCTGCCTTGCTCGTGTCTGTCCGGCCACGGGGCCGCGTCCGCTGCTCCACGGCCCCTACGGTAGCAGCGCCTCGCCTGGCGTCATGGGGCCCCGCCACGCGTGGCACGTTCCTTTCAAAGGCCTTTTCCCTCCCTTTTGCAGAGAACTGGATCGACGATGCAGGAACGGGTACGAAGACCCCCGAGCCCGTCCGTTCGGGAAGACGAGGCACATTTTTCGGCGATGGGAAGCTCTCCGGTAGATCGACCTCGGCGTGAACAGGATCGGCCTCGCGCGTCGATGAACACCCGCGTTCCGGCAGGTCGCGAACAGCCGCCTCCTCCTCCGACGAAGGCGCCCTCCACGGTCCTCGCGAGCGCGCTTGGCTTCGCGGTCGCCGCGGGCCTCGCGGGCGCCGTCACCTGGGCCAGCGGTTGCCATGGAGATGCGCCGCCCGGCGCGTCCGTCGACAGGCCCACGCGTACGAGCCAGCTCCCGGCCCCGCCCCCCACGACACCGGCCCCTAAATCCTCCGCGCGGGTCGCCTCGGCGACGCCGGATACGCGGGACGCGGGCGCCGACGCGGAAGGTGACGCGCGTGCTGCGGTCGTCGAGGCGGAGAAGCCCTACACGGGCCCTCTCCTCGGGGCGCTGGCGGTGCAGACCCCGGTGTATCCGGCGATGGAGTCGAGCAAGAAGCGGCTCGGGTACATCCGGCTCGGCGGCAAGGTCCCCGTCGATCCGAACCCCACGAAAAACGCTTCGTGCCAGCAGGGTTGGTACCGCTTGCTCGACGGCGGCTACGTCTGCGGCAAGTACTCGACGACGGATCTATCGAACCCGCAGGTTCGCATGGGCATCACCTCGCCGAACCTCGAGGAGGTGCTCCCGTACCGCTACGCCTACAACACGGCGCACGGCACACCGCTCTACCGATCGGTCCCCTCGAAGGAGGACATGATCAAGTACGAGCCCTACCTCGAGATGGCCAAGAAGGCGCGCCGCAAGGCGAAAAAAGCCGAGGAGGAGGCCGAGTCTGCCGAGGAAAAGGGGGCGGCGAAGGATCCGGCGGCCGTGGCGGCGGCGACCCCTTCCGCGAGCGTCGCTGGAAATGACGCCCCTGCACCCGCGGCTGCCGAGGAGGGGTCTTCGAACGCGCCGGCCGCCATGCCTTCGGCCGAGGTCGCGGCGATGCTCGACGCCGGGGCTCCTGTGGTCGAGGAGCCGCCGAAGCCCTGGTGGCAGCAGATCGAGCCTGGCAAGCCCGTGAACGTCACGCTGAAGGAGCTCGAGTCCGACGCCGACGGCACCGTCGCCAAGCGGATGGTCAAGGGCTTCTTCGTCGCCGTGGACAAGACGTTCTCGTGGAACAGCCGGTCCTGGTACAAGACGACGGCGGGCCTCGTCGCGCCGAGCGACCGCATGTACGTCATCAAGCCGCCGTCCTCGCAGGGCATCGACGTCCCCGAGGGTGCCAAGCAGGTCGGCTTCATCCTCGCGACGAAGTCGTCGAAGTTCGAGATCGACGACGAGCGCAAGAACGTGAAGGTCAAGGGCCCGGCGCCGCGCTTCACCGCGGCTGGCCTCACGGGCATCACGGCGACGGTGAAGTCGGTCGTGTACCGGCAGACCACCGAGGGCTGGTGGATGAAGGGCATCGACGCCACGTACACCGAGCCTGGCTCTCCGCCGGCCGATCTCGCGCCCGGCGAGAAGTGGATCGACGTGAACCTCTCGCGGAAGACGCTCGTCGCGTTCGAGGGTGACAAACCCGTGTACGCGGCGCTCGTCTCGCCGGGCCGGAAGTCGACCAACAAGGCGAAGGATCACTCGACGGTGAAGGGCACGTTCCGGATCCGCGAGAAACACATCGCGGTGACGATGGACGGCGACGGCACGGTCGCGGGCGACCTCCCGTACAGCATCGAGGACGTCCCGTACGTCGCGTACTTCGAGGGCTCGTATGCGCTCCATGGCGCCTTCTGGCACTCGAACTTCGGCCGCGAGATGAGCCACGGCTGCGTGAACCTCTCCCCGCTCGACGCGAAGAAGATCTTCTTCTGGAGCGAGCCCCGCCTCCCCCGCGGCTGGCATGCGGTCTGGTCCACGCCGGAAAATCGCGGCACGCTCGTGTCCATCCACGACTGACGTCCCCCGCGAAAAACCAGGAAAAACCGCGTTCCTGTTCCCTCGAACCATCCCAGGCAAACCAGCAGCCCCTCCCCGGGGTAGTCCCGAACGAAGCTCCGCGGAGTGAGGGACGTAGGGGG
>JANMGF010000800.1:0-6459 GCA_031374535.1 Polyangium sp. (in: bacteria) | reverse complement strand
CGGGCGGCGGCGGCGCTCGGTGGAGACATCCGCGAGGACGTGCTCCGGCTCGAGCTCGGCGCGCTCGGCGTGGATGCGGAGCGCGCGGTCGCGGCGATGAAGCGAGCGCAGATCCTGCTCGCGTCCGGCGAGGAGCGCCTGCGCTGGCCCCACGCGCTCCTGCAAGAACACTTGCTCGGGCAGCTCTTCGTGCAGCCCGACGCGGACGTGGTCCTGCGCGCCGCAGCGAACGCGCTCGCCCACCACCCGGACGCAGGCAGTCGCCGCATCGTGCGCCACCGCGTGACGAACCTCGTCCGCGCCGGCGACGTGAACCCGGCCGCGGAGCTTTTGCACCAGTCGATCGCCGAGTCGTGGGGGCGCAAGCGGGACGTGCAGGCGACGCTCCGGGATCTCTCCCTGCTCGACGGGCGCCTCGAGGGCCTGCTTCTCGCCCGGCATCGCCGCTGGCGCGCAGAGTCGCTACGGCATGCGGGGAGGCTCGAGGACTGTCGTCGCGAAGCCGAGGAGGCACGCAGGCTCTTCCACGAGGCAGGGGATCCCGAGAGCGAGGCCGCGTGCCTCAGGCTCCTCGGTCACGCGGCGAGTGATCTCGCGGCCCCGGCCGAAGGGCGCAAGCTCGTCGCGAAGGCGCTCGACATGTTCCAGTCGCTCGGCGACACGCATGGGCAAGCGCTCTGCGAGGTGATCCTCGGGGAGATCGACTACCTGCTCGGTGATCACCTCGACGCGGCCCGCATCCTCGAGAGCGCGGAGCCGAAGTTTCAGACCGTGGGCGATCGCCTCGGCCACGCGCAGTGCCTGGTCCTGCACAGCTTCGTCGAGCAGGCCGGCGGCTCGCCCGAGAAGGCACGCGCGCTCCTCCGCACGGCGCGCGCCGAGTTCGACGCGATCGGCTACCGCCTCGGCATGGCCCAGTGCGACGTCACGCTCGCGCACTCGGATCACCGCGAAGGTCGGCTCGAAGAAGCGCGACGCGTGGCGCTGCTTTCGCGCCGGAGCTTCCGCGACCTCGGCAACCCGCGCGGCGAAGGTGCCTGCGAGCGCCTGCTCGCGATGACCGCGTTCGACGCAGGCCAGCTCGACATGGCCGATGCACACGCGCGTGCAGCCACGGCCCTCTTCGATCGGCTCTCCGATCCGTGGGGGCAGGTCGAGATCAAGATCATCGTCACGCAGATCGCGCTCGAGCGAGGACAAGCCGACGTGGCGCGCACGGCGCTCGCCGAGTGCGAGGCCACCGCGCTCGCCGAGGCCGAGCCGAAGCAACACCTCGCCCTCACGCGGGCCTGGCTCGCCTACCACGAAGGCAGGTTCCAGGACGCCGCGCACGAGCTCGAGCAGGCACGCAAGACGTTCCAGGATCCAACCCGCACCGGTGATCACACGCCCGAGCTCTTGCGTAGGTTCAGCCGGATGGGCTGGCCCGCGCCCGCGAGCGAGACGGTCACGGCGTGGATGCGCGCGCTCTCCACGCGGAGCTCGTTGTCGACGCCCCCGCCCGCCGAGACCGTGGTGGTGCCGAAGCCGCCCTCGACCAGGCCCAGCCGCTAGACCCTGCTCGGCAAGCGCCGGGCACATTCGGTTCGAACGACACGCGGGGGCAACACGTCCGACCGGAGCGTTGCCCGCGCGCGCGGCGAGACGGATCGACGTGGGTTAGGCGGACGCCTCGAAGACCACGGGCGCGGGCTCGATGGCCTCGACGGTCTCGACGACACGCACCACGAAACACGCGGTGATCGCTGGGCCGACGAGCGTGTCCTCCTCGAGCAGCCGCTCGGTGAGGCGGAGGACGCCCTCCCGCGTCTCACGGACGATGCAACAGGCACGCTCGAGCTGCCGCTCGACGAGCTTGCGCGCCACCTCGTCGACACGCGCGTGGAGGTGCTCGCTGTGCGTCACGTGGCCGGGGTGCTCCTTCACGCTGATCGGCCCGAGCTCACTCATGCCGAGCTCGGCCACCATCTTCCGCGCGAGCGACGAGGCGCGCTGGATGTCGTCCGCAGCCCCGGCGGTCATCGTGCCGAGCACGACGAGCTCCGCCGCACGACCACCCATGAGCATGCAGATCTGATCCTCGAGGTACTCCTTCGTGTAGAGCAGCCGATCCCGTTCGGGCAGCGCCTGCGTCACGCCGAGCGCCCGTCCACGCGGGAGGATCGACACCTTGTGCACCGGATCGGCGTGCTGCGACGCGAGCGCCACCGTCACGTGCCCTGCCTCGTGCACCGCGGTCGCACGCCGCTCCTCGGCATCCATCACGAGGCTCTTGCGCTCCTCGCCCATGAGCACGCGATCACGCGCCTTGTCGATGTGCTCGAGGTCCACGGCCTCGGCCCCGCTGCGCGCCGCGAGGATCGCGGCCTCGTTCAGCAGGTTCGCGAGCTCCGCGCCGGAGAAGCCCGGTGTCACCTTCGCCACGTGCGCGAGGTCGAGATCTTCCTTCAGCGCGATCGGTCGCGCGTGCACCTCGAGGATCTCCCGCCGCCCCCGCAGATCCGGCAGCGGCACCACGACATGGCGATCGAAGCGACCCGGGCGGAGGAGCGCGGGATCGAGCACGTCCACGCGGTTGGTCGAGGCCATGACGACGATGCCCGTCGTGTGATCGAAGCCGTCCATCTCGACGAGGAGCTGGTTCAAGGTCTGGTCGTGATCGGCGGAGGCCGAGTCGCCCCCACGCCCGCGCGAGCGGCCTACCGCGTCGATCTCGTCGATGAACACGATGCAGGGCGAGACGCGGCGCGCCTCGGTGAAGAGGTTCCGCACGCGCGAGGCGCCCACGCCGACGAACATCTCCTGGAAGCTCGAGCCCGATGCAGAGAGGAAAGGCACGCCGGCCTCGGTGGCGACAGCGCGAGCGAGGAGCGTCTTGCCCGTCCCAGGTTCGCCCGTGAGGAGCACGCCGCGCGGCGCGCGTCCGCCGAGTCGCCCGAAGCGCTCGGGGTTCCTGAGGAACTCCACCGTCTCGGCGAGCGCCTCCTTGACCTCGTCCATGCCCGCGACGTCGCTGAAGCGGACCTTGCCGACGCCCGGGGTCTGGTTGCCGTCCGAGAAGTGCGCGCGGCTCTTCTTGCGGTGCATGCCGATGCCCACGGCGCCGAGCGCGAGCATCACCGCGATCGGCGCGATCGCCGTCGCAGCGCGCGCGCCCGCTGAACCCTCACGCGAGCCGTACTCGACCGCGATGCCCGCGGCCGCGAACTTGTCGACGAGCGCATGCCGCGCCTTCTCGTCGCCCACGATGCCGATACGAAGCGAGCCGTCGGCGCCTCGGATCGAGAAGCGTTCACCTTCGACGCGCACCTCGGCGATCGCTGGTGATCCCGTGATCTGCGTGAGCTCGGTGTACGAGATCGTTCCCTCGCGTGGTCCTCGCAGTGAGTAAACGAGGGCCCCGATCGCCACCGCGATGATCAGAACGACCACCGGACCGACCACACGTCCCAGCCGCTTTTCGAATCTCGAGAGCCATCCCATCGCGTCGCACCTCGTCACCCAGCGTGCGCCGGCGCGCAGACGACCCTGACGGTCTCCGCGCCCGGTGGTCTCCAGCCGGGGCGAAGCACGATAGCTGCGAGGAGGTTGTCCGCCAGCGTGGACGAACCTGTTTTGTCTTCTAGTTTCGCGTATTTACAGACCCGGCGCGAGGCCGGTTGCCAGGCTCTCCGGGTTTGCCGCGGACATCAGAATGCGAGAGCCGCGCGAAGACGGAAACCGTTGATGGTCGCGCTGTTCGAGCCGCCGAGCGGGCCCCCGAGGGGCAGGAGGAAGCCGAGACCAGCACGCACGGCCATCGACTTGCCGATCGGGATCGTGCTGTTCACGTCGGGCTCGATCACGAACTGCGCGCCCGAGTAGTCGCTCGTGCCCTTGGAGACGGGGAGCTCGGCGACGGCGAGCCACGCGCGGAGGCCCGGCGAGACCTTGCCGTCGAGGAAGTCGTAGAAGAACGACGCGCCCGTGACCCAGTTCCACGCAGGGTCGTGCAACATGCCGTCGGTCGTGCTCGCGGGGCTGCCTCCGCCGGTGCGGATCATGAGCTCGAACTTCGTGCTCGCCGCGATGTGCATGAGGCGCGTGTCGTACGCGAAGCCGACGCTCGGCGACGCTCCGAGGCGGTTCGGCGTGAAAGGCGCCTGCTCCTCCCAGCCACGCGCGCCTGCCGCCGCCTGGTTCAAGATCGCCTGCGGCCTCGCGCCCGCGGCGTCCTGCTCGGGGAACATGTCGCCTTGCGCCGACGGAACGGTGATGGCGAGGCTGAGCGGCAACGTCATGCGGCGCCGGAGCTTGAACCGCGCATGGACATTCACCTCGATGTTGCCGAGCGCGAACGAGTCGACGGGCGCCTCGATCGGACCGTCGATGCTGCCCGTCGCGAACGGCACGCGCGCGCCGAAGGCCCACGTCTCGTTCAAGCGCCACAGGAAGTAGGGGACGAACGAGACGACCGTCACGTCGGTGGGATCGGTGTCGCTGAGGACATCGCGGATCTCGCCGAAGCCAATCACCATGTCGACGCCGAGCTCGCGGGGCGGAAGCACGCGGTAGTCCTCGGCCTTCGACTCCTCCGCTTTTTCGTCCTCTTCCCGCTTCTTCGAGCCCGTCTTGCCCGAAGGCGAGAATTTCCCCTCTTCTTCCGCGCCTCCGACGCCCCAGTCGCCTTCCTGCGTGGGCGGGAGCGGCGGAGGCTCGGCCGGAGGCGGCGGCGTGGCGTCGGGATCGAGCTCCATGTCGGTCCCCTTGCTCGGCGGCGCCTGCCCCAGGGCGATCGCTGGGGCCGCGGCGAGCACGAGGAAAAAAACCGAGAGGCCAATGGCGAGCTTTCGCATTCGGGGTTCGGGGTCGTCTGCGCGAACGGGGCGGCTGCAGGAGGAGGGCGCGGGGCGTAGCATGCTCGATGTCACGGGCGTGGGGCGCGACGCTACCATGCAGCCAAGGCGTCCGTCTCCCGGACCGCGCGACGATGGTGATGCAACCCGACCAGCTCGCCGACTTCGAGATCCTGCGCCGCCTCGGGGCCGGGGGCATGGCCGAGGTTTTCCTCGCGAAGAAGCGCGGCGCCGAGGGCACGTACAAGCTACTCGTCGTCAAGCGCGTGCTCCCCGCGCACGGTTCGTCACGGCGGTTCCGCTCGATGTTCGTCGACGAGGCGCACCTCGCGACGCGCCTGAACCACCCGAACATCGTCCAGGTCTACGAGTTCAGCGACCACGGCGACGACGGGCTGCTCCTGTCGATGGAGTACGTCGAGGGCTTCGATCTCGGCAAGATCATGTCGGCCGCGCGTCGCAGCGGCGTACGTATCCCGCCGTTCGTCGCGGCGTACATCGCCTCCGAGGCGGCCAGGGGGTTGCACTACGCGCACGAGCGCAAGGACGAGGGCGGTGTGCCGCTCGCGATCGTCCACCGCGACATCTCTCCGCAAAACATTCTGGTTTCGTACGAAGGCGCGGTGAAGATCGCCGACTTCGGCATCGCGAGCGCGAACCTCTTCCGCGAAGAGGTCGGCGTGCTGAAGGGCAAGTTCGGGTACATGTCGCCCGAGCAAGCGCGCGGCGAGCGGGTCGATCGACGCGGCGACATCTACGCGCTCGGCGTCGTCCTTTACGAGATGCTCGCGCTCCGGTCTCCGTACGGAAAGCTCGACGACGACGCGCTCCTCGAGGCGGTGAAGACGGGCGCGTTCCAGCCTCCGTCGACACACGTGAGCGACGTGCCGCCCGAGCTCGACGCGATCGTCGCGAGGGCGATGCGGGGCGCCCGGGAAGATCGGTACCAGTCGGCGCGCGACATGAGCGCCGCGATCATGCGCACGCTGCTGGCGAAGCAAGAGCTCGTCGACTCCGCCTCGATCGAGGCGATGCTGCTCGAGCTCTTCGGCCGCGAGATCGAGCTTCCGCTGGCGAGCCCCCGCGAGTCGCCCGAGGCCGCGACGCTCGCCGCCGTGCCGCTCGCGCGTACGCCGTCGGAGGGCACGAACGGCGAGAAGCCCACGCGGGTCGCGCGCGAGGTGCGGCACGTCGCGGTGGTCATGTTGCGCATCGACGGCACGGTCGATCTCGAGATGGCGCACGGCAAACACGCGGTGCGCGTGCGCGACTCGATCCGCCAGACCCTCGACGACATCGCGTTCAAGCGTGGCGCGGTGTGGTCGTGGGAGTCGTCGCCATGGTCGGCCCGGGCCGTCGTCGGGCTCATGGCGAACCCCTCGCGCGCCGCCGCCGACGCGGCCACGCTCGCGATCGACGTTCACGAGGCGCTGGCCGGCGCGAGCGAGGATCTTCCGGCGCCGCTACGCGCATCCATCGGCATCGTCCGCGGCATCGCCTCGGGCGAGCGTGATCCCCAGGGCCACCTCGTGCGCCACGCGTTGCTGGAGCCCGCGTATCTGCTCGCGGATCGGGTGGGCTCCGCGACGCCCTTCGGCAAGACCTGGGTCGCCGGCGGCGTCTA